>JAQUMS010000080.1 GCA_028717985.1 Candidatus Omnitrophota bacterium | reverse complement strand
TTCCTGTCGCAACCGGCACCGGAACAAAAACCAGTTTTGTCAAAAATCGCGCTCCGGTTAAAAATTTTAGAAAACGGTGTAGTATTGCAGACGCTTTATGCAAATATCTTAAATAAATAATGTTACGTCATAAATCCACTTTCGAAACATTCCTTACTTGTTCTATAACCAATTTAATACCAGTGTGTTACATAAAGCGTCTGTAATATTCCCTTATTTCACTGTTTTAGGAGAAATACAAACGGTTTTGCCGTTTTCCCAAATTGCCAATGAACGACCAGATTTTTTATGCCGTTCAACAACGCCTTGCACAGCTTTTTTCAAAGCTGCTTCGGCTTTATCCTGCAAAGACATTCTTTTTTTCATTTATCGCCTCATACCTTTTTGAACAGCCGCGAATAAGTCGTCATTAATCACTTCTCTGTGACCATTTCTTCTTTTGGCAATCAAAATAGGGCCTTTATCGAAAAGGGGTATGTACAATTTGTACCCACCCTTTGGCAAACTCCTCATCTCGTTGTTTCATCCTTTGAATGTATTGCTTGGGATCGCTCGAATCGGTTAAAGCCAGAACAACATCCTCAATAACAAAAAACTATTCATTTTTATGAATAGTTTTGTAGATTTCACGCTTCCTGAAAATCGCGATTTTAGTCATGGTTATCTCTTTATTCATATTTCTTCATTTCGGCTCATAGCGACTCTAGCCTTTTCAACCTGTTAGGGTTCGCCTGAGCGTCAACAATCTATAAAGAATTCCTTACTTAAAATATCTTACCACAATACATGCTAAAATCTACTGTAAAAACTTTCTTAAAAAAAGGGGCGGTTCTATTTTTTTGTAGTTTCAAAAAATAAAACCGCCCCCTATTCAAACAACGGAGAGGCAGGGATTCGAACCCTGGGACCGGATTGCTCCAGTCAATTGCTTAGCAGGCAACTGCATTCAACCACTCTGCCACCTCTCCAGTCATTCTCTGAAGCTAATATACTAATTGTAACAGTAAAATCGCGTGTGCTAATGCTTAATCTGTAGCGCTTGGTAACGACGTTCATTCCTTAGGAGGGGGCAAGCCCCCTCCTAACGCTATCTTATAATCTATAATTCGAATCGCTGTTCTCCCCCAACCGTGGGGGACGTCTTCCCCCACACCCCTTTTAGATTTTTAACAACTTAAAGCTTACTACTATTTATTCCCCTTTGGGGAATTGTTGTTAAAAATCTATTAGCTATTGAACAACCACTTCCACTTCGTAAGAGATGTGAATATTTTGTTACACCACTTACGAAGTGATTAAAATACGATGATGTAAACCTAAGAACCTTTTCAACCTCGTAAGAAATACAAAAAAAATCGCACCACTTACGAAGTGATTTTTAACAGCATCAAAGAACAAATAACATGACCACTTCGTAGGTAGTGCATTACATCTCCTATGAAGTGAAAGATTAAATTATTTTTCCCAAAGAACTATAATAATCTATGAGCTATGACCAAAGAACTAAGAGCTAGATTGTTTCTGTTTATTGATGTTTTTTGCTTTATTTTCTTCCTCGTAGTATTCCGAGGTAAAGGTTTCATTTTCGATACCGCCTAAATCTTTTGCCAGGGCTTTGCTGATATCAACGCACTTTTTGCCCTTGATACCTTTTATATGATATTGTACATATCCTTCGTCAGAAATCAATATTTCAATTTCCTGCTTCGCGGCC
The DNA here is from genome assembly GCA_028717985.1 of Candidatus Omnitrophota bacterium. Lineage (GTDB taxonomy): Bacteria > Omnitrophota > Gorgyraeia > Gygaellales > Profunditerraquicolaceae > STD1-16. The sequence continues at coordinate 4,625 of JAQUMS010000080.1, read as the reverse complement.
ATAGCAATTTCCTTATCTGGCAGATCTACGCTAACCGATCCAGCGCCGGGCAACAAGTTTAACCGCCTGTTTCTCGACTTTCTTCTCTTCCACTATCTGGTATCCCTGCCGCTGTAACTGCTGGGTCACCATATTATACGCGTATTTTCGTTTAATGGAATTAATAAATTCTTTTTGTTTTTTCAGCTGTTCGGCGGTGAGGCCGCGGGAATCGGCAATAACTTTATACGAGCCGTCTTTCTGTTTCTGGAAGCCGACTTGTTTGCCGTTGGTATCCTGCACCACGACGTCAACCTGCTCGATACGGCCGGTTTCTGTTTCAATCCGGGTTTTTTCCTGGCGCGCCAACTGTAAATCTTCTATGGCTTTGATCAATTCCTGAATGCTGTAGATAACTAATTGTATCCCGCCGCCTGATGACATATATATTCTCTTTGTTTACCTGGAATGTACTCTGCCACGCATGGAAAAAACGAAAAATATAATTCCAAAAACAATCACTACCTGTAAGATCCGAAAAACCAGAGACCAATTCAACTGATGTATCCGTTCATCAATCTGTTCACGTTTAAGTTCATTATTAACATTCCTGTTACGAAGCCAGGCATCAATTTTTTCTTTTGAATAGCCGTTCCTGCGAATATCATTCATCAATTCCCTGACATCCATGGGAACGCCGGGATCGTCGGAACGATATAGTGTACCATCCAGATTCACGCTTATCACGCGGTCGCTTTCGATCGCGTTTGTTCCTTCCGCGTCAAAAACATATCCGCAATACAGGCAGTTCCTCTGATTACGCGTGCCTATTTTTCCGCATTGCCCGCACTTAATCTGATAAGGCTGAAGTTCAGACGCTTCCGGAACCTGCTCGGCAACTGAATTAAAAACAAAAGAACAATACAAGCAATATAAACTGTTTTTAGGATTATTTCTATGGCACTGGGGACAGGTAACGCAATATGATGCTTGCGCCTGTTTCTGTGTTTCGCCTTCTGCCACAGGTGTATCAAGATCTATATTTATTTTATGCCCATCAACTTCCAGGCGCTGGAAACGCTTGTGTTCGTTGGCAAGAGGTTTCCGGAATATTTTCAGTAAAGGGGAAAGTTCTAATTTACGAAAACGCCCCCCGTTGCCTCTCATACTTCGATCCTTCTGCCCTTCACTCCCGCAGGGGCCTGCAGGCATTTGCTTGCCGGACGCGCCCTCATATTCGCCCATTCACGGATGCCGCTGATCTGCTCGCGCATGGTCTGGGATAACGGAATTGTTTCTTTGATGCTTTTTAAAACATCGTCGCTATTTAAATCCCTGTTCGCGACAAAAGCGTCGAATAATCCGGAAATAATCGCCTGTTCTATTTCAGCGCCGCTGTATCCCTCTGATTCTCTCGCGAGAAGCTCCACGTCGAAATTCTTGACGTCGCGTTTTCTTTTCTTCAAATGGATGGTAAATATTTCTTTGCGTTCTTCAAGCGACGGCAGATCCACGAAGAATATCTCGTCGAATCTTCCCTTGCGCAATAATTCAGGCGGCAGAAGCGAAATGTTATTCGCGGTCGCCATGACAAATACCGCTTTTGTTTTTTCCTGAAGCCAGGTCAGGAATGTGCTGAACACGCGCGCGGAAGTCCCGGCGTCGGAAAAGGTCGAGCTCTGTACTCCGGAAAAAGCTTTTTCTATTTCATCGATCCACAGCACCACCGGGGCCACTGATTCGGCGGTTCGAATAGCGCGGCGCATATTTTCTTCAGACGAACCGACGATCCCGGAAAACACCCTTCCCACATCAAAACGCAGAAGCGGCAGTCTCCAAAGGTTTGCCACGGCTTTTGCCGTAAGACTCTTACCACAGCCCTGCACGCCGATAAGTAAAATGCCTTTGGGCTGAGGAAGTCCGAATTCTTTTGCCTTGGCGGTAAACGCTACCGACCGTTTTGCCAACCAGTCTTTTAAAATATCAAGACCGCCGACGTTATCCAACAGTTCAGTGGAATCGTAATATTCCAGCAAACCGGATTTACGGATGACCTGCTTTTTCTCATCGAGGATTTTTTCGATATCCTCGGGTCCGAGAGATTTATCCACCACGATAGAACGCGCGAAAGCATTCTCCGCTTCATTGATAGTCAGGCCCATCGCGGCATTCAAAAGTTTTTCCCGCGTTTCGGGCGTAAGGTTAACGGTTATTTCCTGCGATTTGCTGATAACTTCGACGATCTCGTCGAGAAGATCGCTTAAGTCGTTGATATCCGGCAGATCGAAATCTATAACCGCGATATCTTTTTCAAGTTCAACGGGAATATTTAATGTCGGAGACACAATAATTAAACTTTCGTAGGTCTCTTTCAAATTCTCCACAAGATCGCGGAGCTTGCGCACCACAGCCGCGTCGTCTAAATACCGGTGGAAATCCAGCATCGCAAAGATCGCCGGATACGGGGCGCGTTCTATATATGTCAGCGCCGCCTGCGGATCGCGCGTGGTTTCATCTATTTTTTTAGGCTCTTCAAACTTGCGGATACCCTGTGTCGCAGACCAGATAAGCAGTTGTTTTGACCGCTTTGACGCCATTTCTTTCAGGCAGTCAATTACCCGGGTTTCTTCATAGCTGATCACCGCTATCAAAGGATACCGGGCTCTGATCAAAATATCCAGGTCTTCACGGCAGGATGTCCGCGCCATATATTACCCGCAGTAGATTTTGTTTTCTCCGCCTTCTTCAGGTTCGGGAATAAATTCATCAAGCAGAACCGATGAAAATGAAGGAGCAATAGTTAATATATGTAAAGATCCGTCTTCCAGTATCGCGACTTCGCAATATTCGAACATTCTATTCGGGGAAAGCCTGTTTCTCTGTTTGTTTTTCATATGCGGTCCTTTGCGGAAGATACGATTTAAGTGAGATATTAGTTAGTTTTTGTCCTTTTTTTTCTGAAAAATTCAGAAAGAAGTCCTCCCGCTTCTTCCTGTAAGATGCCTTTCGTTACAAGAATACGGTGATTTAATTTTTTATTATTGGCAATGTCAAAGACTGAGCCGCACGCCCCTGTTTTCGGGTCATCAGCGCCAAAATAAACATGGCTGACGCGCGCCAAGACCAATGCACCCGCGCACATACTGCAAGGCTCAATTGTAACATACAAGGATGCCTCATTCAACCATTTTGTGCCGAGATAATTCGCGGCTGAAGTGATGGCGATCATTTCCGCATGCGCGGTGGGGTCCTGAAGGCGCTCTATCTGATTATGCGCGCGGGCGATAACACGGTTCCCGTGGACAATTACCGCTCCCACAGGCACTTCGTCCTCTTCAAAAGCAACGCGCGCTTCTTTGAGCGCTTCTCGCATGAAAACTTCGTGAAGTTTGTGCATACAGGGAATTATGGTGAATCTTTGACAGGAGTGAATTTAAAACGCGCCCAGTTGGGGTCGAACCAACAACCTTCAGTTCCGTAGACTGACGCTCTATCCAGTTGAGCTATGGGCGCAATATTTTATACTAGTTTCGATTTCTTACAGTGGTCTATCCCCCGACACCTATTCGCTGCGATAATTTCTTCAAAATTATCTTGCAGGTTTCGGGGTTAATTCGGATACTCAACTTAGATTCGCTTCCACTTTGTTTCAGCTCTCTAAGTTGAATCCTCATTAAAGTTGAGCTATGGGCGCAAAAATTAGCTCTTAGTTCTTTGCTCATAGCTCATAGTAAAAAAATAAAGCTATTAAACAAAGAGTTCAGAGCAAATATTATAGCAGAATTTAGGAAAAATTTAAGTGTTTTTATTTGCAGTTTTATTTGTGGGATACTATGGGGAATTTACGCCCGGCTTAAACGGATAAGCCGGGCTAAAACCTCCTTACACCCGGCTCAAGAGGAGAAGCCGGTGTAAAACCTCCTGTTTTAAAATTTTACTTTACCGCTGCGATACTGCTTTTATTAATCTCATCCATTAACGAGCGGGCTTTGTCTGCCATTTTCCATAATTCGTTGGTATTATCAGGATTCTGATACTGTGAAAATTTCAGATTGTCGGTTATATACTTCAACATTTCCAAAGCCTTAGTGCTATCGTTCTCTTTCAACGCCTGCTGTGCCAGCTGATAATACGCCATACCCACAGAGTTCAGTTCGGCAAAATTATCCACGTTAGCCTGAGCGGGAAAATCGGTAAGCGATTTCTGCTGAGACAACGCCGTAGACTGAAACTGATTAATAACACCCTGCAAAGCGGTTTTAGCTTCGGAAACATTATTACTCTTCAACGCGCTTAACGCATTTGAAACTGTGCTTTTAATACTGGACGTACCCGAAGAAGAACTTGTTGTGGCCTTTTTCGTGGTATCCGTACCCCAGAGGTCTTTTAATTTCTGTGTGGCGAATTTGTCCACATCCGCTTCGGAAACTCCGGCCTTTTTCAACTCAGCAATCACCGCTTTATACACTTTGTCGTAAATCTTGTTAATGTCATTTTCGTTCCCCAGCGTAGTAAACGCCTTTGCCATCGCATCGGTTACTTTCTGGTCAATGCCTGAACTCTGCCAATCCGACAAAACTTTTTGTTCGGCTTCGGTCGTAATAACATCAACTACCGCAAACATTTCCGCGGCATTGGAATTAAAA
>JAQUMS010000079.1 GCA_028717985.1 Candidatus Omnitrophota bacterium | reverse complement strand
TGAAAATTCTTTCCAGGCTTTTTGACGTGCGAGCGTATCCGTCATATACCGTTCCAAGCCGTCAAGATGCCCCCCGCCCATGATCATAAGAATTGTTTTGCCTTCTTTTTTGTATTCTTCTCCCAGATACAGTAATTTTGTCGCCCATACAAGATTACAGAAATCAATAGCAGCGGTATAATGCTCACCCCGGAAAACATTTTTCAAAAGGTCAAAATCAACCATGGATTTTTTAGCATACACATCAATATTCCATACCTGCGCGCCGCGGGAATGTGAGTCGGCAATATGTGCCACCTGCCCGCCGGCGGCCTGCGAAGACGGCTTTATCTTTGCGAGAATATATGAGATGATTTTTATCACCAGCGCCGTGTATTTCATCATAAGGCTTGAGGCAGCGACATCGCCCCGCACGCCTTCATGAATGAGAATATCAGCTTCTTTTGATTCTTTTTCCGCCAGATTCCGGTTATAAAAGAATGCGTGCATCACTCCTATCAAACGGTATTCCGTCCCCTGAAAAGATATAATTTTTACCTGAGTGAATATTCCGCTAAAAAGCCTGAAGAAAGTGTATGAAAACCCGATATTAACAAAACCTTTAATTATGTACGCAAGCAGCAGGGGATCTATAATCACCCTGCCGGATTCCGTCATAGCGGCGATAACAATAGATGCGTTCGCTAAATTACCGATAGCGCTTGATGCTGCGTTGATAAAAAGGTAACAGAAGAAAACCAGCGCGCCCAAAGGTAACGCGGTATTTTCCAAGCGGTTACGTTGGGTGTACTGCTCAAGCAGGCGATATCCCGCAAAGAATAAAATTACGGATACCATAATGATTACGGCGGAAACTATACCATAGGCTTGCGGATCTAAAGAAGACGCGTAACGGGGAAGGAATTTAGTCACACCATACATGCCGGCAGGAGGCGCCAATCCCATAAGAATAAACTGCAAACGGGTATCCCTCATAATCGCATCCGCAGTCTTAAGCCCGCCGTCCTGTTTCTTTGCGCCATCACGTATTTCACGGTATATCTGAAGCGCTTTAAGTTTACCGGCATCCGAAGGGAATGCTTCAGCGAATAAACCAGCCATCTCTTTGACTTGAAGAAAACGGCCGACGCGTTCCCATCTCTGCATGCCGTAGATAAGAGTATCCTGAATCCGGGGAATCATCATTCTGAAATGTTCCTTATCATTGTATGTCTGTTCTAATATTTTAAATTCTCGAACAAGGATCAATAATTGGTCGTCCCTGATCAGCTGTTCAATTTTAGTTTCAACTAAATGGTCCACTGCTACCGGCGGAACAGTCTGCGAAACAGACGGCTTCTGTTTAGTCTTCTCCTTACGGATTGTATTGATCGCTGTTTTTTTCCTGTTTTCTTTGGAACGCTGATATGCTTTGGCAAACTCTGAATCCGGAGAACGGGAACATATGATATTCACCCTGCGGGAAAGATATCGGACTTTAACATCAAAAAATCCCTTTTTCTCGAGTATTTTCACGGCTGAAGGAATATCATACTGCGCTTTTTTCACAGCTTCCTTTACCACGTCCTCATTCAATCCCGCGGATATTTCCTGCCCGGCGAATTCAGGGTCCCGCTCGCGAAGACGGCCGGCCCATGTTTTAAAAGAATTAAACTTCGTGACCCGGTTATCCAAAAGCATCATGACCCATGCCAGACGCAAAGACGCTTTTGCTTTAATCACATACCGCGCGATCAATGTATCATCAGGACGTACTTGAACACCGCCGTTAAAATATGATTCCAGGATATTCCAGTATTCTTTATCCGTGTTCAACATCACATACAACTGCCGTTCATTAATCCCTAAAGCATGAATCACATCCCTCATAATACCGTTATATTCAAAAAGCGTCTGTTTGAATAATTCAGGAGGGATTACCACTTCCGCGGGCGTAAAAATCCTGTGTTTCACGCCGTCAAGAACATATGTAAGCTGTTGCCCGCGGGCATCCAGCAAGTCGTTACCATACTCATCTTTCATAAAAATAACTACCGGCGGCTGTCCGGCTTTAAACACGACATTAACTAATGCATTGGGGAATGAGGAAAACGTCCGGACAGTTGTTGAGCCGATATTCAGGTTCCCGTCAAAATCAAGAGGAACACCTTCCAGAGTGTGATTGGTCAATTTAACAATATCCCCTGCGGAAAGTTCCCTGGTCGTCTTTATAATCCTGCCGGTTGCATTATCCCGGATAAAAAACCGGTTTCTCATTCTCACTGTCTCTATGCCGGCATTGTATCTCGAAGCTCCCGCCACTGCACCTGAATGATTCCCCCCGTCGTAACGGCCGCGGGCCTTGCCCGGCTGTTTCTTTCCCATGTGTTTATCCGCAACCAGTGACACAGGAATATTATGCATTGCCGCTTCCATTTTATCCTTGTAGGTTAACGGTTGTTTGGACTCAACCGGCGGCTCCGGATTCCCGGTTTCTTCCGATGAAACCAATCGGACCGGATTAAAAAAGAATTTAAATTTTCCTCCGCCAATCATTTGGGCTTCTACGATATTAGTTGTGCCCCACATATATGAATCGTTCAATCGCGCCCCGTCTATCAAAACCATAACGTCTTTTTTCGGGGATACTTCAACAGGAAAATCACGGCCTAAATACATAAGCCGGCCGCGGCTGTCCATTGTTAGTGACAGCTTAAACTTCCGGTTAAAAAACATGTAATAAACCAATCCATGTGATTTTGAAAATGAAAAGAGCATCAGATCGCTTCGCTTTATCGTCAGTACTCTATTCGCGGGATTTTCGGCTTCCGGCAAAGAAACTGTCACATCCTGTCCTGTGGTAAACGCATCAATAAACGCACGCGTGAGCTTTTCGTATGCTTCCAGCGACTGATTCAAGCCTGCTATGCGCGCCCACGGCTGATTTTGATTATTTGAAACTGTCCTGACCAAATCTTCTATTTCCCAATTTCTGATCCGCACGGGAATATTCCGAGCGCGATTAACCCACATATCAAAATTAAAAATCCCGGGATTCCTGACAAATAAACGCCCTTTTTCGCTTTCCGGTAACCCGTTGAACCATTCTTTCCAATTATTGGTAAGGCCAAGTATGAAATTAACCATGCTGTGATGAGAACTGTACCACGCGTGCACAACCACCGATTGTTTCTCAGGATCAAAAGCAGCCTCTCCGGTCATGCGTAAAGCGTTTTTATCCCACCGCGCGCCCCGTGTATCTTCACTCAGGATGCCGGACGCGACCAATTCCCTGAAAAGACCTTCGAAAAATTCTTTTGTATCCACATACACATAATCCTGGTTTGAATAAAAATTGTTGGTAGTCGAGATCCTTTCAAAAGAACATCCACGGGAATTAGAACGGAAAATAATTTCAGATAAAACATATTCTTTTAAATGCCCGTAATCCGCGGACAATTTAAATTCTTTCAGGACATTGATCACATTCTGCAGGTCCAATCCTTGTGTATTCGCAAGGCGCACAATATTAACCGGGGATAATCCTAATTGGGCCAGCTCCCATATGTGCCCGCGGGAGAAACGCTTTAAGACCAAAGCCGCGTCGATTTTTTCATCATAGTCACGATGCCAGGGACTGACAGGGCTCAAATAAACAAGACTCTTGAATTCTTTGTCCAAGGCTTCGATGTGTTTTCTGCCCGGCAAAAGCACCAACGGCCCGGAAAGCCTCGTTTCTCCATTGTGGGGGTCAATATAAAGCTTTTGGGCTACGTTAAAATACGTATCAATGATAATAAAGAAGTTTTCTCCTGTGGCGCGGGAAATACCGGCCGCAAGTTCAAGATTGGATAAACAGACAACAGTATCCTCACCGGCCTGCTGATTATCTTTTTTGATAAACGTCGTGACTAACGCGAGACAAAACGCGGTATATTCAGCCATTGTATTGATCTCTAATCCTCGGATATTCAGCTGCCTGAGAAATTCCGCGTAAAACGGATCATTATCTTCCGGCAATCCCTCAACACCTTCACCAACATTTTCAGGATACATGACTTCCATTACTGTCTTGAAATTAAATCCAAGAAGATGCTCCCCCGCATCCCTCCAGGACAAATACGGGTGGGATTTTGCCGACTGCAGGCTTATAAAATCATTCAAAAGGATGGGACGAATACCCTCTTCAAGGATAATCGCCGCGATATGAGCCGCTCCGCGGGGTATCAGCATATACGCGCGTAATGCCGGATAATAATTCAGCGGGATCCTTTTTCTTGCCAGCGTATCAATCACGAGCGATTCCTGATCGGAAGAAGTATGATCGGAGGCAACGGAAACTCCCGGGATATCAATCGTGACTAAATCGCTGATAGTTAAAACCTGGGAATGATCTTCGGTTGTGCCTTCGGACGTCTGAACAAGAGATTCAGGAACTGCCTGCTCGGATTTTGTTTCAGACTGCGCCGCGGCAAGCGGCCTGGCGGTTTCAGAAGCTTCATTTTCTTCAAACCCGGAATCACGCAACACACGGCGCATAATTTCTAACCTATTCTCATCACGGATAATCCCTGCAAAATGGCTCTTTTTATCCAGGGCATCCGCGCCATACATACCCAAAACGATCTCTGTGCCGCCGCTGAACGCAGGATGGGCATCAGTGAACTGCCCGGGACTAACCCAGGTAAAACGAATATGTATCCCGCTTTTATTTTCGGATTCACGGTTAAATTCATCAATGATTTTCCGGCGTGTTTTTTCTTTAAGTTCGGAAGAAACAAAAATAATTTCGTATTCATTACCGCCCAAAGGATAATACACAACGCTCTTCTTGGTATCGGCATTCAGTTTAGGTGTACGGGCAAGGAATTCTTTTATTCGTTTGATAATTACATGCTTGGCCGCAGACGGGATAGTGTCAACGATGGAAAAGAATTCCAAAATATTTTTCGGATTAATCCGGCCGTTATTTAAATTCATGAGATCATTGATAATTTCCACCGCGTCACCGCCTGCGGCAGTATTAAACAAACTGAAATCATCGCCGATACAATCAATCAAAGAAACCCAGTAAACAGACAAAATCCCGGTCATTTCTTCATGTCCGCGAAGAGACATCACTCCTATACGCCGGTTAATGATACTATCCCTCAAAGCCTGTATTTTTTCATACGGCTTCAATGTGCCGGTAAGAATTTCTTTTAAAAGCATATCCCGTAAATTTGTTCTTAATGAATCCACGGTTCCGGCGCGTTTTAATCCGGCAAAAATCCCGACACGTTGTTCAGCCCGCATAGCTGCAAGAGTATTTATTTCTTCTTTCCATAAAGACATATCGGCTCCGGCCCCTGCCAACGCGCGTAATTCCGCTTCTATAGAAACCCGCTGAAGTTCTTCTTCTGATTGCTTAATCTGAACAAGAGCCGGAACTATACCGGCCGCAGGTTTAGGTTCTCCGGCAGAAGATACACGCGTTCTTATTTCTATTTTCGCGAGCACGCTGTCGGAAGCCAGGATATGGTCCAGAACAGGAATCAGGAGGTCGACATCCACCCAAATATCAATTTCACGTAAATACCCATACATCTCTTTTACCGCATCATGATGCGCGGCGGTCGCTTTTCTGAAACCGATGATATCGCCCGGATGATTGCTTTTAAAAAATGGACGGATCACGGCGATTGAACCCTGAGTAACGCCTATGCGTTTCAATTCATTTTTCACTGAATCCCACGACCGCACATCAACCTGCGCCGCATCTTTCTGTGCCTCTTTTAAAACCTGCGGCACCGGCTCAGAGGATACCGGTACGGTCTCAGATAATGACTCGGAACTTTTTACGGCAGATACAGAGTTATCTTTTTCAATAAACTCATTGATTTCCTGCACTACGAGTGTCGTTTTATCTACTCTTATGGAAAGAAATACTTCTTTTGGCTCCCGTCCTTTTTCGCTGTTCAAAGACGCACCGCATATTTTTTCTTTCCATTGAAGATACGGCACCGCGAACCGCAGAGTCAGAATAATGCCCTCACCGGAATCTATCGGCATTCCCTGAGTAAGTGCCAGGACGATTATCTGCACGCGTTCCAAAGACTCCAGGCCCGACAAGAAACTTCCGTTAAACGCGCGGGCAAATATTTCCAGAGGGACATGAACAGCCTGCGCCGCACCGTTAATGTTCTTATTCCATATCCCTCCGATCTCATTAAATAACGTTTTCACTTGTGCCGAAGACGAAACAAAACCTTTCCAGAAAGTCACCCCCGCCCCAAAAACCGGATATGCGGTCACCACCGCTCCTTTTTCATCCCCGATCACAGCGATCATAGCCGTATGTCCGGTTGTGTCCGTGATATATGCCATCCCGACATGCGCCGGCCACCAGGGAATCATTGTCCCA
>JAQUMS010000078.1 GCA_028717985.1 Candidatus Omnitrophota bacterium | reverse complement strand
AAATCGTTAAAAAATTAGAAATGCGAGATGGGCACTTGTGTGAATCCTGCCGCAGTCATTTTGAAACCGTAAAAACCGGCCTCGCGTCTTTGAATGTGAAATTTGAAATTTCATCCAACCTTGTCCGCGGGCTTGATTATTACACCGGCACCGTTTTTGAAATTAAACATGAAAATTTGGGGCCTCAGCAGGATGCTTTAGGTGCGGGAGGAAGGTATGACAATCTTGTCAGTGAACTCGGCGGCCCGGAGACAGGGGCTATCGGATTCGCGTTTGGCGTTGAACGCCTCCTTCTTGCTTCTGAACCTTTGATCGTCGCTGAATCAGAAAAGCTGGTGTATTTTATCCCACTGGGCGACGCCGCGAAAAAACAAGGGGTTATAGTGCTTAACACCCTGAGGAATGCGGGAATACCGGCGGATACCGATTATGAAGGTAAATCCCTTAAAGGCGCGATGCGTAAAGCCAATGATTTAAAAGCGCCGTTTGTTCTTATCTTAGGCGATAACGAGCTTCAGAAAAGTACAATTGTGGTAAAAAATATGGGGAACGGCGAGCAGAAAGAAATTCCCCTGATTGATTTAGTAAAATATTTGAGCGTTTAGCTCATAGGTCTTTGTAAAATCTAAGAGCTAAGACCTAAGACCTATGACCTATGACCTAAAAAGGAGTAATATACATGTTGCGGACACACACATGCGGGCAGTTAAATAAAAATGATGCGGGAAAAGAAGTTATATTGTGCGGATGGGTCGCGGTACGTCGTGATCACGGGAAGCTTATCTTTATTGATTTAAGGGACAGGTACGGTATTACGCAGGTGGTATTCATCCCTAAAGAATCCGGCGCGGCGCATACCAAAGCTCAGGAATTGCGCAGTGAATTTGTCGTGAAACTTAAAGGCAAAGTAAACGCCCGTCCCGCGGGGAACGTGAATCCCAAATTGGCAACCGGTGAAATTGAACTTATAGGCCTTGAACTGGAGATATTAAATCCGAGCTTGACCCCGCCGTTTGAGATTGAGGATACTCTTGAAATCGCCGAGGAGACCCGTCTTAAATACCGGTATCTCGATTTACGGCGGAAGACTGTTTTTGATAACGTGACGTTGCGGTCAAAATTATACGCGGTTGTCAGGAATTTCCTGAATGGGAAAGATTTTATCGAATGCGAAACGCCAATTTTAACAAAATCCACTCCTGAAGGCGCCCGTGATTATCTTGTTCCGTCCCGCCTGAATCCGGGAGAATTTTTCGCTCTTCCGCAGTCTCCCCAGTTGTTTAAACAGATTTTTATGGTCTCGGGGATCGATAAATATTACCAGATCGCCAAGTGTTTTAGGGATGAGGATCTGCGCGCGGACCGCCAGCCGGAGTTTACCCAGCTTGATTTAGAGATGTCGTTTGTGTCCGAAGAAGATATTTACGGGCTTTTTGAGGAAATGATGAGTTTGATATTCAAAGAATTAAAAGGGATTGAATTAAAAACCCCTTTTCCCCGTATTCCGTATCAGGAAGCGATGGATAAATATAATTCCGACAAGCCTGATTTGCGCAAAGAATTCAATACTGATTTCGCATTCGCCTGGATAATCGACTTTCCTCTTTTGAAATTCAACGCTGAAGAAAACAGATGGGAAAGCGAACATCATCCTTTTACCGCTCCCGCGGAAGCCGATATTGAAACCATGGAAACCGCGCCGGATAAAGTCAAATCCCGCTCGTATGACCTGGTCCTTAACGGCCTTGAGCTTGGTTCCGGATCAATCAGGATTCACAGCCAGGTTTTACAGGAGAGGATTTTTAAGATGATAGGAATTGAAAAAGAAGAGGCGGAAAAACGTTTTGGTTTTCTTCTCGAAGCCTTTCGTTACGGGGCGCCTCCTCATGGCGGATTCGCTTTTGGAGTGGATAGGCTATTGTCTCTTTTGTCAGGCCAGTCCAGTATCAGGGAAGTGATCGCGTTTCCCAAAACCAGTTCCGCCGGCTGTCCTTTGACAAACGCTCCTTCCGACGTTTCGGAAAAACAGCTGAAAGAATTGAATATATCTATACGAAAGAAATAATTAGGTCATAGCTGATAGATCATAGGTCATAGAAATATGCTTTACTATAACTTATGGTCTATGACCCTTTGACCTATGACCCATGACCCATGACCCATGACCTAATATATGGAACGACTTATTACAATTAAATCAGTAGTCGAAGCGCAAAAACTCTGCGGGCCGTTTGACGCTATACTCCGTAATCTGGAACATGAGTTTAAAGTTAAACTGATTTTCAGCAATAATAATTTAAAAATCAAGGGCAATGCCCGGAATATAAGCAAGGCCGCGGAAGCTATCGAATATATTTTGAATACTCTTCGTTCACAGGAAGCTCCTCTTGACGAGTTTGATTTAAAATGTTTCATCAGGGACCTTAAACATCCGGAGCGAAAAAGTTTCGTTAGTTTAAAACGCTCCGGCGTGAGTAAGCAGGGTTATAAGGATAAGCATATTGGTCCCAAGACAAAGGGGCAGAAAGAATACGTGGATGCCATTAAGGCCCATGATATTGTTTTTGGGATCGGCCCGGCGGGAACAGGCAAGACATATTTGGCAATGGCCTGTGCTGTCGAAGCATTGAAAAACCAGCAGGTGAGAAGAATAATTTTAACTCGGCCCGCTATCGAAGCGGGGGAGTCCTTAGGGTTTTTGCCCGGAGACATGTATGAAAAAATTTCCCCGTATGTTCGGCCGCTATACGACGCCTTATACGATATGATGGAAGCCGAACGGATTGAAAAATATCTGGAAACCGGGATCATTGAAGTGGCTCCTCTCGCGTATATGAGGGGGAGGACCTTGAATGAGGCTTTTATCGTGCTTGATGAAGCTCAGAATGCGACTGCAGAACAGATGAAGATGTTTTTGACGCGGCTGGGTTTCGATGCAAAAGCTGTAATAACCGGGGATATAACGCAAAGCGACCTCCCGGAAGGTAAGCCCGCGGGCCTCATGCAGGCGCAGAGGATTCTTAATGGTGTTGACGGAATTAAATTTATACATTTAAGCGGTGCCGACGTTGTCAGGCATGAACTTGTTCAGCGCGTGATTGAGGCGTATGAACGCGCCTCCCGCGTGCCATAAAATTATGCTGCAGAAAAAATCAAATAAAATTTTCCCATTTATAACACTGGTAAAAACACCCGGAACCTTGCATGACGTGATGATCTTTATTCTCGGCGCGATCCCGGTGTTCTGTATCACTTCCATTATCGGGATCAATCCTTCCGTTGCGGCGTTCCTTGTGGCGTTGGTGGTCTTTTTTGAATACCTGCGGCGGCGGCAGTATTTTAAGATCAAAAAAATATCACTTCTTAATATCATTTTTCTTTTTGTTTTGAATTTCGGCGCGGGATATTTTATAATCGGCTCAGGCGTTTCCGTTTTTTATATCCCCTTCACAATCATTCCGATGCTGGTGACAATACTGTTTGGAGAATTGATCGTCTCCATGCTTTTAACAATTGCGTCCGCCGTGTGCGTTGCCGCGTTAATAGGGAATAGTTTCGCTCTCCTGCTTATTTTTTTAACGAGCGGCATTATTTCCGTTATTTTGGTTTTCGGCGTGAGGCGACGTATTACCGTGATACGCGCGGGATTTTTATTGGGGCTGATCCAGGCGGGAGTCCTGTTTTTGTTAAACCATTTCAAAATGATTAATTCGGGAGCATATGTTATTCTTATCGCGAATGGGTTTGCTTCGGGGATCATTGTTCTGGGTATCCTGCCGTTATTTGAATATTTATTTAAAACAATCACTAACATTACTCTTTTGGAGTTGGCTGATTTTAACCAGCCTTTGTTGAACCGGGTCATGCTTGAAGCCCCGGGAACGTATCATCATAGCTTGATTGTTGGTAATCTTGCCGATGCCGCCAGTAGGTCGATAGGCGCCAACGCTTTACTTGCCCGTATCGGCGCATATTATCATGATATAGGCAAGCTTCAAAAACCCGAATATTTCAGTGAAAACCAGAAATTAACGGATAATAAACACGATACACTCGCGCCTAATATGAGTAAAATGATTATAATGAACCATGTTAAAGAGGGAGTTGAAATGGCGCAAAAATATCATCTCAGCCCTCAGATTATAGAGTTTATAGAACAGCATCATGGGAACAGTTTGGTCTATTATTTTTACCGCCGGGCGTTGGAACGGCTGGAAGAGGATCAGGGGATTAAAGAAGAAGGGTTCCGGTATCCCGGCCCAAAACCCAATTCCAAAGAAACAGCGATTGTTTTATTGGCTGACGCGGTTGAAGCCGCTACCCGGACTCTTAAGGAGCCGACCGCGGGCAGGATTGAAGAAGTAGTCCATAAAATAATAAACAACAAATTTATTGACGGACAGCTTGATGAATGCGACCTGACACTGAAAGATATGGAAAGAATTTCCAGCGTTTTTGTCCGTGTATTAGGCGGTATGTACCATCCCCGGGTTGATTATCCCGACCACAAGCACCAGACCGAGTAACTTTCTATCAAAGCGTGAATATATACGTCCGGAATTTTCAGAGAAAACTGCCTGTTAACTCGTCCCGTATAAAAAAAATTATCAGCGCTGTTTTTTCTGCGGAAAAAAAAGATACAGATATAGAAATAACTGTTAGTGTTGTTACCGGCGCTCAGATCCACGTTCTTAATAAAAAATATCTAAATCACGATTATCCCACGGATGTCCTTGCGTTCAACTTAAGCGGTGGTCCCTGCGGCGGCGTCGCGGATATTATTGTCGCTTCTGATACCGCGGTGGTAAACGCGAAAAAATTCCGCACAACCCCGTCGTACGAATTAATGCTTTATATTATACACGGACTGCTTCATATTCTGGGGTATGATGATACGGTTCCTTCCAAGCGCGTGGTTATGCGGAAAAAAGAAGTATATTACGTGAAGAAATATATTGGGTGTCATCAAGAAACAAGTCCATAAGAACTTTAAAAAATATGCCAATCCTTAAATCCCACTCAATAGTCCTTCGCAGGTTCGATTTCAGAGAAACATCCCTTATCGTGCGTTTTCTGACCAGGGAATTCGGTAAAATTTCAGGGATACTCAAAGGCATCCGGAAAGACCCCAGGAAATTTGCCAGCACCGTTGAGCCTTTTTCGCATAACGAGATCGTTTTTTATAAAAGCCGGAATTCTTCCCTTCATCTTGTCAGCCAATGCGACGCGGGGGAGAACTTTTTGTCACTGAGAAATAACCTGGGAAGGATCGGGGTTGCCAGTTTTATGATGGAACTTGTTGACGCGGTAATGCCTGACGAGGATAAAAATGAAGAAGTATATAATTTGGTGTTAACTGCGTTGAGCGAATTGAATAACAACGCTAATCATGATAAAATCATGACAATTTTCAAAATTAAACTTCTTACTCTTTCCGGTTTTAGGCCGCATCTGGATTCTTGTATTGCCTGTAATAATGAAAGCCTGGGGCTGACAAAATTCAGCCTGCGGATGGGCGGTATGTTGTGCCAGCGCTGCGTTGACAGGGACAGGACATCGAGGAATATTTTTCGCGGGACCGTCGCCACGATCTTATATATAGAAAAAAATGATTTTAAAAATAATCTTAATCTGGGTTTCAGCATGGAAATTAAGAGGGAACTTGACCTGATCTTGAATTCTTTTATCCGGTTCCATCTGGAAAAAGAATTGAATTCTCTCAAAGTATTGCGTAAAATAGAGTTTATGCCGCTGAAGGCGGCGGGAGTTCCTGCCGTTCCCCTCGCGGGAGGGGTAAAAGGAGGGATATGAAAATAGCCATAGTCGGTCCGGGTGCGATGGGTTTATTGTTGGCCGCTTTCCTTTCGAAGGCAAAAGAAGAATTGTGGCTTCTCGATTATGAAAAAAATCGCGCCAATCGTATCAGCCAGAGCGGAATCAAAGTTGAAGGTCTGTCCGGCGAATGGTCGGTAAAAGCGAAAATTACCGTTGATCCGAAAGAGATCGGCAGTGTCGACCTCGTTATTGTTTGTGTTAAATCATACGACACAAAGGCCGCGCTTACACACGCGAAACCTCTTATTGGAGATGATACCGCTGTATTAACTCTGCAGAATGGAATAGGCAACATTGAAATTATAAGCGAGGTTATCGGTCCTGACAGGGTTATTGGAGGCGTTACCAATTTGGGATCGACTTTGATTGATACCGGAAAAGTCAGGTTCGCGGGAAAGGGCGACACTATTATCGGCAGGCTTGACGGTAAGATCCCGGTGGAAATGCGTGATATCCGGGAGATTTTTAACAAAGTCGGCCTTGAAATGAGGATTTCCCGTGATGTCAAAAGTCTGTTGTGGTCAAAATTAATTATAAACGTCGGTATTAACGCGTTAACCGCGCTGACACGCCTGCAG
>JAQUMS010000077.1 GCA_028717985.1 Candidatus Omnitrophota bacterium | reverse complement strand
AGGACATATGGTTTTATGTATGATGGGTATTGGAAAGATATCGGTTCTATTCCTTCATTTTATGAGGAAAACCTGGCATTTACTGATGCCTGCCCGCCTCTTGATCTTTTTGACGAAGACTGGCAATTTTTTACCCGGCCGCGGCATTTGCCTCTTACGAAACTGCTTGGAAAAGGGACTATTGAGAATTCCAATATCGCCGAAGGCGCTATTATAGAAGACGCGCGCATTAGTCATTCCATCATCGGCCTGCGTAGTATTATCGGGGCGGGGACAGAGGTAAAAGATTCAATTATCATGGGGAACGATTACTTTGATTTTACGGAAAGACAAAACTCCGGATCAGGAAAAATTCCCAAACTCGGCATCGGAAAAAACTGCCGGATCCAAAAAACAATTGTTGATAAGAATGTCAGAATGGGGGATGACGTGAAGGTGGTCAATAAAAAAAACCTTCAGGAATTTGAAAATGAGTATTGCGTTATCCGTAATGGCATCGTGATCATCCCTAAAAATACCGTTATACCTGAAGGAACCGTTATTTAGGGCATAGGTCAGAGGTCATGGCTCATAGTATAGAAAATTTTACTATCACCTATGAGCTAAGACCTATGACCTAAATGCTTGCAATCAATTAAAAATACTTGACTTATAAAGTTATCCTTGATAGTATAAGTAAAAAGTTGCGGTTGTCCGGCGTATTTTATGTTCATTGAAACAAATTTTTTAACCTTTATTTCAACCATGTGTAGTTAATCCAGCCACGAAAGCGCGAAGGTAAAATGCAGAATCTAAATTTTTCAAGAGAAGACCTTACTGAACGTGAACGGCGGAATATAGATATCCTTGAAATATTACGCAGGCGCGGCCCGATCAGCAGGCCCGATATTTCAAAAGAAATAGGAATTAACGTCGTTACCATATCGAATTATATTGATGAATTTATAAAACATAATCTGGTTTTTGAAAAAGAGCTTGATGTTTCAGAAGGCGGAAGGCGGCCTGTTCTCCTTGATTTAAACCCGCGCGGCGGATACATAATCGGCGTCGGTTTAAATTTAATGAATATGGTCGGCCTGCTTGTAGATTTGAAAGGTAATATTATTACCAAGACCCAGGTGGCGCGGCCGCGGCCGACCGTTAAAGATGTTACCGAATGTCTTTTGGAATTGATCCGTGAGATTTTCCGTCGTTCAAAAGAGTATGTGGATAATATTAAAGGTATCGGTGTCGGTCTTGCCGGTTTAATTAATAAACGGGATGGTTCCATTCATTGGCCTCAAAAAATGGACCATTATTATACCTACGCGTCCGTTGATTTGCCGTTAAAAGAATTAATTAAAAAAGAATTTGATCTCCCGACCCTGATTGAAAACGATGCCACAAGCGCGTGTTTCGGAGAATACTGGCTCCGCGGGAACATAAGCCTTAGAAATACGCTTTATATGATGTCGGGTGTCGGCTGCGGTATTGTTTTGGACGGGCAGATCTATCGCGGCGCGCAGGGGTATGCCGGTGAAACATCAATCTATAATTATAAGGAAGAAAATGAATTTAACTGTGTCGCAGGGAATCCCTGTTTTTTAAAACGCTGGGAATTTGACTTGGGCATCGTTGATGACGTGAAATCAAAATTAAGAAAGGATAAGGGCGCGGCTGAAAAGTTTTGTAAATTGACGGGAGCGACGGTTGACAACATTGATTTGAAAAGCGTCTTTATAGCTAATCGTTCGGATGATCCCGTGGCACGCGCGGCCCTTCTCAATGCGGCAAAAAGGCTGGGGGTTAAAATCGCGTTTTTGGTTAATTTTCTCAACCCGGAAATTGTAGTTGTGGGAGGCGGATTCGAAGAAGCGGGAGATGAATTTCTGAATGTCGTGAGCCAGACTGTCAGAGACTGGGCGTTCAGGGAGACGACAGAGAATATGCGTATTTCATATTCCCAGCTTAGAGAAAACGCGGTGGCGTTAGGTTCGGCGAGTTTGGTAATGCAGAGAGTCTTTGCGCAGATAATCTAAGGTTCTGTTAATACTCACGTTGAGTGGCAGGCGGACGTCTGAAAAAGATATGGGAGACTTAATGCAAGACAAAATTAAATACGTACTTATAGCGCTTGGGGTTTTTTTCCTTATCAGTGTTATAGTTAATATTCAGGTTTTTAACGCCAAAAAGGTTGTTGAGCGTGAACGTGATGCCGTTAAAGAAGAAAACACCACTCTTTTGAAAAAGATTGACGAAAATATTAAAGAAAATAAACGGCTTGAAGCGAAGATTAATCTTTTAACCAAGGATTTTGAAAAAGTTTCCGCGGATCTTACGGCGCTCACTAAGGACCGAGAAGCTCTTGCACAGCAATTTGAACAGGTCAAAAAAGAAAAGAAAGAACTGGAAGAGAAAGTTAAATCGCTGACGCCGGAAGAAGGCGGCGGCAGGCCGCCCGCGGTGACTGCGGTTGCGGATTCATACTGGGCCGGCATCCTGAAAAAGAAAGCGGACCTGGAATTGCAGGTTGAAAGCCTTAAGGGAGAAGTTAACAAAGTCCGCCTGAGCAACGCGCAGCTCCTGACCGAAAAGGGCGACATGGAACTTGAAGTCAGCAATGTTGTCCGCCAGAACGATGATTTAAAACGCCAGATCGAATATATCGGTTCCAACCAGAAATCCATAGATACTCTTACCCAGGACCTTGTCCGCGAGAAAAACGATAAATTCCAGATCCAGAACAGTCTGGGTCTGATCAGAAGCGAAAACACCCTTTTGCGCCGGCAGTTAAAGAGCCTTGGTAAGCGCAATATCAACCTTGAAAAAAAGGTTGTTGAAATGCAGGGGAAAAACAAGAATCTTGAAGATAGTTTCGCGAAGGTTGAATCCCTGTTGAAGGACCAGATGTTGAAGATGAATTCGCTTAAAGGTACTCTTGAAGATGAGCGGAGTAAAGCATTGCCTCCTATAGCGTATCCGGACCAGGCGCCTTCATCGGGTGGAGTAGTTGAACTTCCTCCGATTGTGGTCAGTCCCCGCGGAGCGGCGGCGCCTTTGGGATCGCTGATAGTAGCGGGTAAAGTTGTGTCCATTGACCGTGAAAATAATTTCGCTATCATTGATTTGGGAGAGAACTCAGGGGTAAAAAAGGGAGATTCTTTCCAAATATACCGGGGTGGCAAGCCGATCGCGTCGGTTGTTGTGATCGAGGCCCGCAGGGATATTTCCGCGTGTGATATTAAAAAAGAAAGCACGTCTATACAACCAGGCGATACGGTAAAATAATGTAATGCCGATTTTTTTATCGGGATATCCCGGCGAGATTATTTCCTCAAAAAATTTTTCTGCGTATGGTTCGTGTTAAAAAACCCTCCAAAACAGTTTCCATCGAAGATGTCGCTCGTTTAGCCGGCGTTTCTATCACTACCGTTTCCCGTGTCATAAATAAAATGCCGTCGGTTAAAGAAAGAAACCGTATCCGGGTACTGGACGCGGTGAAAAAATTAAAATTCGAACCGTCTGTATTGGCGCAGCGTTTAGCGACCGGCAGGAGCAACGTCGTGGCCTTGGTGATCCCCCGGTATGAAGGTATCTTTTATTCTTTTTACGCTCTTGAGTTAATAAAAGGCATCGGGACGTTGTGTGAGATAATGAAATTTGATTTACTGCTGCATCTTACGGACGGCGGGTCACCGTTTAATCTGAAAGGCATCGGCGGCATAATTTTTGCGGACATTATCAGTAACAGGAATCAGCTTGAAGATGCGGTTGCCGCGGGGATTCCCACGGTCGTTTTAAATAATTATGTTGAAGACGCGGAGGTTACCTGTATTGCGGTTGATAATACCGGTGGAGGGGAAAGTGCGGTTGATTACCTTGCGGGGTTAGGCCACCAGAAGATCGCGCATATTACCGGCGATATTATTACCCAGGCCGCTGCCCAGCGTTTGGAAGGATATAAAAGAGCTCTGGCAAAATATAAAATCCCTTTTAAAGAAGAATATGTTTTTAAAACCGATTATTCCCGCGGGCAGGCACGGGCGGCGGCGGAGCGCATGATAACGATGCCTGACCGGCCGACTGCGGTTTTTGTCGCGTCCGATCCCATGGCTCTGGAAGTTATGGCTGTAGCCCGGGAACATGGTATTAGTATTCCCGGTGATTTGTCTATTGTGGGTTTTGACGATAATCCTTCCGGTTTGTACGGCCCTGTTGCTTTGACCACTGTCCGCCAGCCGTTTATTAAAATGGCCCAGGATTCAGTTAAGGAATTGGTCCAGCTGATGTCGCAAAAGAAAAGCAAGGCCGCCGCCGCAAAAAAGATCATTCTTTCCACTCAATTAGTAATCAGGGAATCCTGTCAGTCATTGAAATAACCCCGGTTCTTTTTTATTCTCGCACAAGCTTTGGTATTTTCTTCGTCTAAATACACAATATCTTGTATTTTTTTATTGACATCGTTCGTGTCTTAGGTATATACTTAAAATGGGATAACAGTAGTGGATAAAACTAAATTGTAAATAGTGCTGAGGAGGGATCATGGCTTTAAAACTCTCTGAAAATTCCTTAAAAGTCCTGGAACGCCGGTATCTGAAAAAGGATAATTCCGGCAAGGTTACCGAGACTCCGGAAGAAATGTTCCGCAGGGTCGCGCGGGCGATCGCGGTCGCGGATAAGAATTACGGCAAGAGCGAAAAAGAAGTTTCAAATCTCACGGACTCATTTTATAGTATTATGACTTCTCTTGAATTTTTGCCTAATTCTCCGTGTTTGATGAACGCCGGAAGGGACCTGGGGCAGTTAAGCGCGTGTTTTACTCTCCCGATCAATGATTCCATGGATTCGATCTTTGAAACACTGAAGGCGACTGCGATGATCCATAAATCCGGCGGCGGGACAGGGTTTTCTTTTTCCCGGCTGAGAGCTAAAAATGCCGTCGTTAAGACCACCGGCGGGGTCGCGTCGGGCCCTGTTTCATTCATGAAAGTGTATGATGCCGCAACCGAGGCTGTGAAACAAGGGGGGACACGCCGCGGCGCGAATATGGGAATCCTGCGTATTGATCACCCCGATATTATGGAATTTATTTCCTGTAAATCGGATAATAAGCAGATCACCAATTTCAATATTTCCGTCGCGATTACGGAAGATTTCATGAAGAAGCTTAAGAATAATGAGGATTACGAACTTATTGATCCCCGTTCTAAAAAACCAGTCCAGAAGTTGAATACCAAGGTTGTTTTTGACGCGGTTGTAAAACAGGCTCACAAAAACGGAGAGCCCGGAATTATTTTTATTGATGCGTTGAATCAGGATAATCCTACCCCTGAATTAGGCAATATCGAAAGTACTAATCCCTGCGGCGAACAACCGTTGCTCCCGTATGAAAGCTGTGATTTGGGGTCGATTAATCTCTCCCGTGTAATAAAGAAAGAAGGGAAATCCTGGGAAATAGATTGGGATACCCTCCGTGATGTTACCCGCGTGGCGGTTCATTTCCTTGATAATCTTATCGATGTGAATAAATTTCCTCTTCCCGAAATCGAACGGGCGACAAAAGTAACACGTAAGATAGGATTGGGTGTTATGGGATGGTCGTCGATGCTTATCATGATGGGAATTCCGTATGACAGTGAAGACGCGATCGTCCTCGGGGAAAAAATAATGAAATTCATCCGTGATGAAGCGGTTAAAAAATCACAGGAATTGGCCAAAGAACGCGGAGTATTTCCCGCGTATAAGGGAAGCACGTGGGAAGAACAAGGAATCTATTTAAGGAATGCCACGTTGACGACTATCGCGCCTACAGGTACGATCAGTATTATCGCCGGCCCGTGTTCTTCGGGGATCGAACCTATTTTCGCCATAGTCTATTACCGTAATGTCATGGATAACGATAAACTCGTGGAAGTCGATCCTTTATTCGAGCAGGTCGCAAAAGAACGCGGTTTTTACAGCAGAGAACTCATGGAAAAAATCGCCGAAACCGGGTCCGTTCGTCATATCGACGGGGTCCCCGAAGATGTTAAGCGTGTTTTTGTTACGTCGCACGATATCTCTCCCGAATGGCATGTCAAGATGCAGGCGGTATTTCAGAAATATACGCATAACGCCGTGAGTAAGACGATTAATTTTCCTTATAGCGCGGGCATTGACGATGTCAGAAAAGCGTATATTCTTGCGTATGATCTGGGCTGTAAAGGGATTACGATTTACCGCGATGGCAGCCGGGAGGAGCAGGTTTTAAATATTTCAAGGAGCCCTGCCGCCGGCGCCGCGCAGGAAAAACCTGTTGCCGAAACAAAAAAAGAGATTGCGCCCCGTCCCCGTCCCGAAGTTGTGTCCGGGACCACTACAAAAGTGGCGACCGGGTGCGGTAATTTATATGTTACGATTAATATGGACGAACGGGAGAAGCCGTTTGAAATTTTTACTCAAATGGGTAAGGCGGGAGGGTGCGCCGCGTCTCAGCTGGAAGCGAT
>JAQUMS010000076.1 GCA_028717985.1 Candidatus Omnitrophota bacterium | reverse complement strand
CATACAAAAGTTAGTTATTTAGAGTTGACAACAGGGTATATATTAATTATACTTTAGGTGTGAAATCGCATTTGTTGATGTTTTTTAGAGTTGTTCTTTTTTAATGTTATTTAGTTAATGGTTTGACAAAGTTTTTTAGTTTCAATCTTGAAACGAAAAAGGCAAACCTCGTGTAAGCGAGGGACGCAAAGCCACGGGTCCTAAGCGAATCAGGATAAAATGATTCGTTAAATCTAAAGAGTTTTCGAAAGTTCTTATAGATTGGACAGCCGGGTTACCGAAAAAAGGTAATCCGGCTTTTTTATTTTGTTCTGGCAATGTACCAGGCAGATAATCCCGAAAAGGGAAAACCGGGGATAAAATATGATTAATTGGCGAAAGCAAATCTGGTTAAAAATAGTTGCCCTTACAATCTGCGGGGTCTTTTTGTTTTCTGATGTGACCTGGGCTGCGAGATTTGATTATCGCTTTTCCATACCTGAAGATAAAACCGTATCATCATTGCCAAATACGCAAAATGTAAACGATGATACGGATTTTATGTCCCAAATTTTCCAAGATATGCTCTCTTTTTTGAGCCCCCGCGCATTTGCCCAAGAAGTAACTTCTTATAGCTCTAAGATTACCAATAAAAACCAGGAAGCATATTCCCGTGCGCTTTGGAAAAAGATCATTAACGATGATACGGTTTCTGGCAATGATCCTACTCAAGCGGCAATGACTGCTCAGATGGTTGCCGTTAGTCATTCTGGTAGTGATACGGTTGGAATAGCAAGTGGTTCTCAACAATCTTCTGAAAGCGGAATTTCTAATCCTGCCTTTGTTTCTTCTATTACAGCTAATTTGTTAAAAAGTGGCAGTGATACGGTTCGTGATACGGTTTTGAATTCAGACAATAGTGTAAAAGACAGTGGAAAGGGAATGTTTGTTGGTGTTAATACCCAGTCTTCTTCTAATAACAATGGTCAAATTTCCAGTAATGTTGGGTTAAGTGGTACTTCTGTGTCTAATCCTAAATTAGCTTCTAGTAATTCTGTTGGAACGGCGCAGGGTCTTTCTTTGGATAGTAAGCTTGCGGAAACCATTAGCGGTGGTACGAATAATGAAATGAGCGTGAGATTGACTCAAAATGGGACCGGAAATTTTGAGGCCGCTGCTACAGTTCAATTGAAATCAAATTCTGAAACTGTTGAGCTTAAACTTGCTCTTCAGGGTGATAAATTGACTTTGACTACAGGTAAAAATGGTGATTATAAGGTTTCAACTGTTCAACTGGGTGATAATTCTACAGCTACATACCAGCTTAGTGTAAATGGCAAGCCGGCTACCGTGGACTTTAAAGTTGATGTTAAAGCAGGTTCTATTCAAATTAAATCAGCAGGTACTGCGGTTTCTTCTGCTCCCGCAGTTGAAAATACTGTTTCTATAAAGCCGCAAATCACTACAAATACCGGTAATTCAGCGGAAACTGCGAATATTGAAATTAAAGCGGCAGTGAGCAGTAGCAGCGCAAAACCCACTGTTGAGACGGCTCAGAAGCCCGAAGTTCAGAATTCTCAGATCAAGAGTACTGTTCAGTCAAATGGTGTTGCTGACGTGGTAACTCAAAAAACAATTCAGCAGGCAGGCTTTAATACAAATGTAAATTCAAACGCAAATCTTAATACGCTTGAATCATATACAGAAAATAACGAAGATTTAAACATGGGAACACAGGTGCGGTATGTACCTACATCAGTTTCCTATTTCGGGCCTAAATACATGATGCCTGAGTTAGGCGGGGTAATCCCGGGAGGATATAGGCATACGGCTACTTCAAGCTCTTCTGCGGTAAATAGCGGTATCCAGTTCTCAGGAAACAACAATAACCAGGATGCCTATGCATTAGGTTCTAAAACTATTAATAATGTTGACGCAAATAAATCAGTATCATATATAGACAGTTCGGAAATTGTTAAGCCAGGCAGTTGGAAAGGTGTTCCCAGGACCGGTCCTCCAAAGACTGAAGCCCAAACTACTTCTTCTGTTTGTATTTCCTGCAAACAGCAAACCGTATCATCATCCGCAGCAACCGTATCACAGAATACTCAAAGCTTAACCCAAGACCTCACAGGTCTTTTATCCATTTCTAATCAAACTCCTAATAGAGCTCAAAATCCTTATTCAACCCAGCTTACTAACGGTCCGGGATCTAATTACGTAAATTGCGCTACTTATGCGTTGGCTTCTTTGAAAGGTATTTCCTTAAATGAAGCATCTTCAATCCTCTCCCAGTACTCTAACTCTACCAGATATAATCCTGAAACCAAACAAACTGAAACTTCAATGTTCGCCTTACAGCAGGCTACCGGCCTTACTGCTAAAGCTATTACCGGGGCTGATCTGAAGAATCTGGAAGGTGACGCGGTCATTTATTTTAACGGGCATTATGTGACTTATAATGCCGCAAAGAATACTATTTCGGATAACGGTAAAGAATCGTCTTTAGAAGATTATATGGCGGCGTATAAAATTACTGATGCCAGCGAATTGAAGGTTTTAGTTGGAGAATCAGATAAAAATTTAGGAAAGGCCCTTTCTGATGATGATCTGCAGAATACCTATGGCGCGGCGGGGATCAGCGTTGGCGCGGGAGCAAGTTCAAGCGCAGCAGCTACCGCATCCTCATTGGTAGGCAGTGTTACCAGCAACTTCAGCTCAGGCAGCAGCAGTTCCGGCAGTAGCAAGGGCAGCAGTTCTTCTGCCTCTTCTTCGGGATCAAGCAGTAAAGGGAGTAGTTCTTCTGTCTCTTCAGGTTCAAGCAGCAAAGGTTCTTCTTCAGTTTCTTCAGGGAGTTCTTCTTCCGGTTCTACCGGCAGCACAGGGAGCGTAGCTTCTTCCAGATCTACCTCATCTTCAACCGGTTCTACTGCGGTCAATTTGAGCACTAAAAGCGCTTCTGTTACCCCCGTTAATTTAAGCACTCTTGGTACTAGCCGCTCAGCGGTCTCTACTACGGGAACAGGAGTTTCTACCACGTCTTTATCTAACAATAGAATTGGCGGTGTTCTTGGGGGGACACCAACATGGGGCAGTAGAGTTGCTGCCCCTCTTTCGACTTTTTCTATGCCTTCCTTAAATAGCAACAGGGTTACAGCCCCCGCTGTGTCAATAACCCCCTCTGGAGTTGCTAATATAGGGATGGCTTTTAATAGGGGCGGTATGGGAACGCTTCAGCTTAGTTCCCTTACTTCCCCTGCGATAAGAGATACCTCTTTATTAGGTGCCAGTGTTAATCTTCAGAGCTACAAAAATTATGGTTCAATGGTTTCTGTTCCTACTTCAACTACTGATAAATCAATGGGTTCTTTCTCTTCCTATGCGAAAAATAGTCCTCAGGTTTTCAACGGTGTTGCTCCTGAGACTGTTGTTAAATCATCCAATAGTGCCATGGGCAGAGTTCAGGGATATTTCCAGAATACCTTAAGCCTTTCATCTTCCGCTCCTGAAGTTAAGGTTTTAACTCTCGGGGAAGGGGAAAAAGATTTCGGAGTTTCTTATGATCAGGCTTCAAAAAGCCTTGTTATGACCGATAAATATTTAGGTTACCAGACTCAGACTGCAAGCCAGTCCGATAATCAGCAGAGCGCTCTTGAACAGGGCTTACTTCCCGGATATACTCATGATGGTTATATCGCAGCTGAATCTCAAAACGGCAATAATGCTATTGAACATGCGGCTGCCAGACAAGTTACATCTGACGCATTAGTGCAATTTGCAAAGGAAGACGGGAAATCAGAGGATGCTTACGTAGTATCACATATGGATTATTTAGTTTCTTCAAAAGAATATAGCGAAGCGTCTTCGTTTGGCCAGGGCAGCAGGGATGTTATTCAAAAATCAAATACGAATCCGGATGCAGTATATAATTTAGGCGGCCGCCTTGTTATTGCCAATGCTTGGTTAGATCAAATTGACCGGGAAAACAGCGGAAAAGAAGATACGGATTCTCGTTACGGGATGGATGCGGAAAAGGTTGAACAGTCTGTAAGAGCCGGAGAAATGGACCTTACTATTTACTCGGAACTGGGAATGTGGTCTCAATCTACTTCGAGAGATGCGGCCGAACAGTGTTTTGACAGGGCTCTTGCGATCGCTCCCACTAATCCCACGCTTATTATGCAGGCGGGGGACAATCTGGTTAAATCCGAAAAATATGACGCCGCCTTACGTTTAACAGACAGAATTAATGTAGATGAAGTGACTAATGGTCAAATTAAAATGGGGCTTTATGATGTTATTATAGGCGCCAATCAAGCCCTGGGCAAAACTGCCGAGGCAAACCAGTATATTGCCAAAGCCAATGAAGCATTACAAAATACAAATTTCGTGAATGATGAATTTAAAGCGCAGTTTTTAGCGGAACATCCTGCTTATGCCGATCAGGTAAAAGATGCATATACATTTTGGCATGCATATACTCAGGTCTATGGTACAGGCGGTATTGTATTCGCCCAGGGACAGGAAATAATCTTAGAATCTAATAGCAAAAACGCCGCATTGCTCGGCACAGTGGATGCCAATGGTTTTAATGCGGATCATTTAACGGTTGGAGAAGAAATTCATAACGATGCTTCCGATAAATCAACGCTTTCTGAATTAACCGTTGGTAATGGAAATACGTTTTATCTGGTCGAAATGTCTAAAGGCGGAGAAATTTCCGTGAGCGATTCGACCGGCAATGTTTACAGCGGTAAAGTTTCTATCGGTCCTAACGGTAAAGTGGTATTGGAAGGTTCTAATAATAATAAATTCCTTGGGGAAGTGAATATTGACGAAAACGGCATTATGCAGATCAAGGATTCCGAAAATAACGTTACCGCCGGGACAGTTAATGTCGGCCCTAACGGTTTATATCTTGTTGCAAATTCAGATAATAATGCTATTAAGAATGGCGTGACTGTGGCTAACGGCGCTACCTTCTCATTAGTGAATTCAGACGGCAACGTGTTTACCGGCGAAGTTAAAATAGATGCTAACGGACAATTGATTTTGACTGATTCTCAAGGCAATACGTTTGAAGGAACGGTAACTGTCGGTCAGGATGGGAAATTTAGCCTGACCCGTTCGAATAATAATGATTTTAAAGGTAATGTAGAAATTCAGCCGACCGGAGAGATTACCATAGTTGATTCTGATAATAATAAATTCCTTGGCCCTGTTTTGGTGCACGAGGGCGCTAAAATTGCCATGGTGAATTCGGATGATAATCAATTTAACGCGTTGACGCTTGAAAAAGGCGCGTTAATGACCATGGATAATTCTAATCGTAACGTGTTTAACGGCGATACTCTTATCAAAGGCACGCTTGATATGCGCAGTTCATCGGATAATAAGTTTTTAAATGACGTGACTATTGAAGGGACGATGGCTTTATCCAATTCTAATGAAAATCAATTCAATGGGCCTGTGCAGGTCTCTTCCGGTGCACAGTTTGCCATGGTTGGTTCCGATAAAAACGTTTTTGAAAAAGGCGTTACTCTTGCTCCTAACGCCAACCTTTATATGGAATCTTCAGATAACAATACGTTTAAAGGCGATGTCAATCTGAGTGAAAACGGCGAATTGGTTGTCAGAGCTTCTAATGGCAATACTTTTCAAGGGAATGTGGTTGTCGGTACCGATGGAAAGATGGCAGTTATTAATTCCAATAATAACGTGTTTCAGGGAAATGTTACCGTTAATGATAGAGGGGAATTGATCATCAGGGATTCTTCTTCCAATACTTTTGCCGGAACGATCACGGTTCAGGCCGATGGAAAAATGGCTTTAATCAATTCAAATAATAATACATTCCAGAATATAGAAGTGAGTGAAAGAGGGGAATTATTCATTAAAGATTCTTCCAATAATACATTTTCCGGGAATATTGCTGTCGGCGCTGACGGTAAAATGTATTTAACCAACGTTCAGAACAGCAATTTCAAAGGCGATGTTACTTTACAATCCAATGGAATTCTTTTGATTAAGGACGCCCAGGGCGTAACCTTTGAAAAATCAATTGTTGTCGGTCAGAACGGCTTCATGGCTATTGATACCGTGAAAGATGTTACTATAAGCGGTGATGTGCAAGTCGGGGATAACGGGCGAGTTATTATCCAGCAGGCCAATCAGGTGAATATTGCCGGGCCTGTGACTGTTAACCCGGAAGCGACATTTGCCGTGGTTAATTCAGAAAGGGTTAATTTTAATGGCGGCGTTACTGTCGGAGATAAAGCTTCCGCAATAGTATCTTCTTCTAATGACGCCGTGTTTAACGGACAGACAACAGTCAATAATGAAGCGAAATTGGCGGTTATCAATTCAAATAACGCCAAGATCAACAATGTGACGGTCCCTGAAAAAACCAGCGCGCTTATTATTAATACTGTTAATGCAAAATTAGATAATACCATTCCGCAAGAAGGAATTGTTCTTAATAAAGGCGTGACTTTGCCGGCAGGACAGCAGG
>JAQUMS010000075.1 GCA_028717985.1 Candidatus Omnitrophota bacterium | reverse complement strand
GCGTAATGAATAAAGTCCCAGACGATCAGGAAATAACTGGTAAACCCCATGTCCCTGATCATTTTCAATTCATATTCGAGCCTCGCGGTAATATCGGGTCCTGCGTCAGGAAATCTCGTGTTCAAGCCCGTTTCACATAATTCCCTCAGGTATTTTTCTTTTGTTTTTCCTTCCGGAACTTCATAATTAGGCAAATGGGTTTTTGAAAAATCAAGTTCAACGTTACAGCGGGAAGCGATCTCACGGGTATTAGCTATCGCCTCGGGGAAATCTTTAAATAACGTCTTCATTTCTTCCGGAGACTTAAGGTAAAACTCATCGGTTTGAAAACGCATCCTATTGGGATCATCAAGAGTTACCTGGGTCTGTATGCACAAAAGAGCTTCGTGGGCCTTCGAATGTTCACGCAGAAGATAATGCACGTCATTGGTAGCAACAAGAGGCAAACCTAATTCCTTCGAAATCTTAACCAAACCGGCATTCACGCGGGTTTGGTCAGAAATCTTATTTTCCTGTAATTCAAGATATACGTTATCTTTCCCCATTATCCCGGAAAGTTCATCAGCTCTTTTTAACGCGTCATTATATCTATCATGAATTAAGCAGGAAGGGATTTCGCCTTTAAGGCAGGCGGTCATCGCGATAAGCCCGTCTTTATATTTCTCAAGGACTTCTTTATCAATGCGGGGCCGGTAATAAAAACCTTCAAGATACCCGATTGAAACAAGCCTCATCAGGTTTTGATAACCGGTTTCGTCTTTGGCAAGCAATATAAGGTGATTCGCCGCGTCCTCTATTCCGGAAGAAGTTCTGTCCAGCCTGCTTTTAGGAGCGACATACACCTCACAACCGATAATAGGTTTGATACCGGCTTTTTGAGCGTCAATATAGAAATTGACTGCACCGAACATATTGCCGTGATCGGTGATGGCAAGAGAATCCATCTTATATTTGTTCGCCAGGCTTAATAATTCCTTGATACGGCAGGCGCCGTCAAGAATGCTGTATTGAGTATGGACGTGTAAATGGATAAACTCGGAATGCGGCATGGTTTTAAATTTTAAGAGCTCTTTGCTCTTAGCTGTTTGCTCTTAGCAAAACCATACTGTTTTACTAAAAGCTATGAGCCAAGAGCTAAGACCTCTTTAAGGAATGAACTACATTATTCCCACTCGATCGTAGCGGGCGGTTTGGAAGTTATATCGTAGACGACACGGTTGATTCCCCTGACCTCGTTAATAATACGATTGGAAATCTTTCCCAGGACTTCATACGGGAGTTTGCCCCAATCCGCGGTCATTCCATCAACACTGGTAACGCACCGTAAAGCTAAAACATGTTCATACGTCCGCTCATCGCCCATAACTCCCACGCTTTTTATAGGAAGGAGAACCGCGAAAGACTGCCATAATTCGTTATAGAGATACGATTTTTTAATTTCGTCAATAACGACTTTATCGGCTTCCCTGAGTAATTCAAGCCGTTTTTCCGTAACTTCGCCGATGATCCTAATCGCCAAACCCGGCCCGGGAAAAGGCTGACGGAAAAGAATGGGATCAGGTAACCCCAATTCCTTGCCGATCAGGCGGACTTCATCTTTGAACAAATCGCGCAATGGTTCAATAAGTTTAAGCTTCATGTGTTCCGGTAAACCGCCGACATTATGGTGGCTCTTGATCCTGCTCGTCGGGCCGCCGAACGCGGGAATTGATTCGATCACATCAGGATACAGCGTCCCCTGCCCGAGGAATTTCGCATCTTTGAATTTTTTCGCCTCAATTTCAAAAACCTTGACGAACTCCCTCCCGATTATTTTCCGCTTTTCTTCCGGGTCAACAACACCTTTTAATTTTGAAAGGAACTGTTTGGAGGCATCCACATAATCAAGGTTCAAATGGTACATATTTTTAAAAACACTTTTAATTTGTTCCGGTTCATCTTTGCGCAAAACGCCGTTGTTGATAAAAATACACCTCAGGTTCTTTCCGATAGCCCTGTTGATCAGCAGCGCCGCAACGGAAGAATCAACTCCGCCGCTTAACCCCAACACTACCTGGCTTTTCCCAACGGTTTTCTTGACATTTTCAATGCTTTCCCTAATGAACGACTGCATCGTCCATCTGCCGGAACATCCACAGACTTTAAAAAGGAAATTACTCAGGATCTGTCCGCCTTTTTCGGTATGCGTGACCTCGGGATGAAATAACACGCCGAAAATTTTCCGTTGCCTGTGCGCCATCCCGGCGATAGGCGCGTTAAAGGTATGAGCGGTAACCTGAAAACCCGGAGGCACTTTAGTAACGAAATCGCCATGGCTCGCCCAACAGGTAAAATTCCCGGGCAAATGATTAAATATATCCTGATTGCTGTCAATGAAAAGTTCAGTTTTCCCGAATTCCCGGTCTTTGGTATGCTTAATTTTACCGCCTAATGTTTGAACGATAATCTGCATGCCGTAACAAATACCAAGAACAGGTATACCTAATTTAAAAATATTCTTATCAGGTTCAGGGCTGTTTTTCTCAATAACCGAAGCGGGTCCGCCTGAGAAAATAATACCCTTTGGGGAATATGCCTGCAAGTCTTTTGCCGAAATGTTATACGGAACAATACGCGAAAAAACCTTGTTTTCGCGGACTCGCCGAGCTATTAACTGGGTGTATTGCGAGCCAAAATCAAGGATAACAACTACTTCTTTTGTGCTCATCACTCCTCCTTATTTACCCATCCCCACTCTTTGGTCAACCTGAAAAATCTTACCTTCAGTCTGAATAGACGGAGCTATTATAATTTCAACATCATGCATTTGTTTAATATCCGCCGCGCCAAGCGATCCCATCGACGTTTTTAAAGCGCCCGAAAGATTCTGTGAACCGTCATCAACACGCGCCGGGCCTAAGAGTATTTCCTTTAAACTCCCAGTTGTTCCGACAAAAATTCTTGTTCCGCGCGGCAGATTTACGTGCGACGTGGCCATCCCCCAGTGATACCCGCGTCCGGGGGCTTCCTTTGCCCGGGCAAAACTTGATCCGATCATAACCGCGTCCGCGCCGCAGGCAAACGCTTTACAAATATCGCCGCCTTTGCTCATTCCGCCGTCGGCGATTATCGGAACATACCGGCCCGTCCTTTTATAATAAAAATCCCTCGCGCTCGCCGAATCAACTATTGCCGTTACCTGAGGAACACCGATACCGAGGACTCCGCGGGTAGTGCACGCCGCTCCCGGCCCAACCCCGATAAGCAAACCTGCCGCTCCGATTTCCAAAAGCTCAAGGGTTGTTTCGTATGTCACGCAATTTCCCAAAATTACAGGGATCTTGGCATTCTTGCAAAATTTACATAAATCAACGCTTTTATATTCGCTGGAAACATGTTTAACGGTTGTGAGGGTAGATTGAACAACAAAAATATCCGCGCCTTCGCCGATGGCGATTTTAGAGAATTTTTCAGCGTGAGCAGGAATACAACTTAAAACAGCAATTCCTTTCTGGCTTTTTATTTCCCTTACTCGTTTGGCTATCAGCTTATCCTTAATAGGCTCATTATAAACCGACTGAATCAACCCTGTAGCTTCCTGAGGAGATGACTTCGCTATTTTTTCAAGCACCACATCGGGATTTTCATACCGCGTCTGCACACCATCAAGGTTTAAAACAGCAATTCCTCCGATCCGCGACATCTCAACAGCAAATTTCACATCCACAACGCCGTCCATAGCGGCGGCAAGAATCGGGATTTTAAATTTTTTACCGTCTATTTCAAAGGACGTATCAACTTCATTGGGATTCATAGTCTGCGTGCCGGGAACAAGCGCGATTTCATCAAATCCGTAGCAGCGACGAGCCCTTCTTCCCATTCCTATCCATTCAGCCATCGTATTCTCCTTACTAAGCCGTATCGCCCGTTTTTTATGATAACCGGCCCGGCATACATTAAAATACACTCAACCCATTAATTTTCAACGGGTTATAAATTTAGACCCCAATCAAAATAACACTTTATTTTATATCAGATTTAGCAAATTGTCAATTATTTTCAAAAACCAGCCAGTATCTTACCCTGGCCACTCCGGAGGTGGACCAAAACAAACCTGGTCCACCTCCGGAGTGGCCAGGGTACATTTGCTTAACGACAACGATTGAGAATTACTTCCTTGATTAACGGCAAAGGAACATCGGTCACGATCTGAGTCTTTCCGATTCCTGAGATTAAAACAAATTTATTTTTTGCCCCGGAAAATTTCTTATCATAATAATGAGCGCGAATAATTTTTTCAGGATCAACCCCCTCCACCCCGGTCGGCAAACCCGAAGAACAAATTAATGCTTCTATCCGCGCGGCCGTAGAAGAAGATACAAGACGGATTTTCACGCTCATATCGACAGCCAAAAGCATTCCAACGGCAATAGCTTCGCCATGGGAATACCTCTCATAACCGCCCGCGGCTTCAATCGCATGTCCAAGCGTATGCCCAAAGTTCAATATGGTCCTGATCCCTTTTGTTTCTCGCTCATCTTTTTCTACTATACGCGCTTTGACCGCCGCGCATGTGGCGACAACATATTCCAAAACATCCAGATCATGGTTTATTACGCGGGAATAATTTTGTTCAAGGAACGAAAATAAACCCGGGTCTTTGATAATCGCGTATTTGATGACTTCCGACAAACCATTACGGACTTGAGGTTTTGAAAGAGTAGATAAAAAGGAGACATCACTTAACACCAGACGCGGCTGATAAAACGAACCGACAAGATTTTTCCCCTGAGAGATATCAACGGCGGTTTTTCCGCCGATAGAAGAATCAACCTGTGATAACAACGTAGTCGGCACCTGAACGTACGGGACACCTCGTTTATACATCGAAGCCACAAAACCGGCAAGATCGCCGATAACCCCTCCGCCAAGCGCGATGATGAAAAATTTTTTCTGTTTTGTTTTTACGGCGATATCCGATATTATTTCGCCCGCGGTTTTGAAAGATTTGCTTTGTTCCGTATCGGGAACTACCTTAAAACAGAATCCCATGCCGGCTTTTGAAAGAGAAGAAGACACAGAAACGCCGCATTTAGCTTTCACGAGAGGATTGGTAATAATATATCCATAATCCCCTAATCCAAGCCCGGCTATCATCCGGACAAAAGTACGGCTGATCCCCCTGCCGATAACGACTTTATAACCATTATTCCTGAGCCTGACAAAAACAGTTTTCATAAGACGAGCGTAAATTTAGGAAGTAATCCAAGCATAAAACCGATGACCGGCATGATAAAAATGTCGATAACCCCAAGGTATAAAAACGCGACGACAAAAATAAGCCCGTATGGTTCCAGGCGCGCATACACAGACGCCGATTTAACAGGCAAAATTCCCATCATGATACGCGCCCCGTCCAACGGCGGAACAGGTATCAAATTAAAAACACCTAAAACTATATTAATTACAATTAAATTAGAAAAAATAAAATCCGAGGGGCCTGTTTGCGGGATAAAAATCCAGAGAACGCTCAAAACCAATGCCAGCGTGAAATTAGCGAGAGAGCCGCTCAATCCGATCCAGATAATATCTTTTTTAAGATTCTTCAATGCCAGAAAATTCACGGGAACTGGTTTAGCCGTTCCGAAAATAAATTGGCCGCGGGTAGCGACAAATAAAACAAGTGGAAGTAAACAAGTATTAACCGGATCTATGTGCGAGAAGGGATTAAGCGTAAGCCTGCCTGAAGATTTCGCTGTTGTGTCACCGAGTTTATTCGCGGCCCACCCGTGACAGAATTCATGGACTGTCATCGCAACACTCAGGAAAACAAATGAAACGAGAAATTTTAAAACATGATCCGCTATCGTCAATCTACAACCTCTATTTTACTCACCTCTATTGTCTGGATACCGGGCTTGGATACCACACGAAGTGTTCCGGTAACAGAAACCGTCTGGAAAAGAAAACCCTCTAAAGAAGATTTTGAATATTCAAGAAGAAAAACCTTCTTTTCAGGAGTTACGATTTTAAATTTATCCCGTTTAAAAAATATATTTCCGAACCGTTTTACTACACCACGGACTGTTATTTCCTGTGACGCAGGCTGTTCCGAAACTTTTACGGCTGACACGCCGGTCGTTGCAGTTTTTTCACCGCCAACCGTAGCGACTACAGGCACGACAATTTTTCCTTCCTGTACGGTAGTTTTCAAATCAGATACCGCCGTTGAAGACTTAGAACACGCACCGGCATCTTTAGTCACAAAACGCTTATAGATCCAGCCGTAAGAATCCTGGGGAGGCTCAATTCTGCACCATCCGTTTAATTCGTCAAGAACGGCTAATTCCTGATCTTTAACAACTTTTCCGATAATAGGGAACGATTCACCCGCGCCAGCCCTGACATTGACAACATCTCCCGCAACTTTTACTTTGAAGGTTTTCTCAGTAACGGCGACATCAGAAAGAACTACGGACCTGGGAACTGTTTCAGGATTAGGCTGGGTCGGAATA
>JAQUMS010000074.1 GCA_028717985.1 Candidatus Omnitrophota bacterium | reverse complement strand
CTGAGGTTCGAGAAATTCAGATTCAATTAAGAGAGCGAACGAAGTACTACTGCTTAGTTCAATCAGAATATAGTCTACCATAGCTCCGGCCATATCCTCTATTAACTCGGGGACGGTAGGAACAAGACTCATCCCTACAAAACTGGCCAGGCCGCCCAAATACGCGTTCGCGAGAATTACGCCGATTTCCTTCAACGCGGAACGTTCCATATCCCCTATTATTTTCCCGCTGTTGATTTCTTTGCCCGTCATCAAGGAAGACAGAATAAACGCGTCCCGCTGTGAAAACACAAACATCATCGTGCCGGGAAGATCCCCGAGTACGCGCAGAATAAGCCCGACGACCAATTTATCCGCGCCGCCGATAGCCTGAGGAACATCTTCAAGCGATAAAAATAAGATCTTGGGAACATTAATATTTATTTTCCGTTGTAACAGCTGGGACAACGCAGTCGCGGCACTCCCTGAACAGATATTGCCGATTTCTTTTAAAGCGTCCTTTTCAAACTCATTTAGCGATATATCTTCCATTTATTTTTCAATTGTTTTGTCAACCGGCCCCAAAGCGTTGCGGACAGCTTCAAGTAATACCGCCGGGCGTACAGGCTTCACGACAAAATCTTTCGCTCCGGCGCGTATCGCTTCAACAACCAGCGACTGCTCTCCCATAACCGATACAACAATGATCTTGGCATTAGGATCAAATTTGATTATTTCCCGCACCGCGCCGATACCGTCAAGTTCTTCCATCATCGGCATAACAATATCCATGGTTACCAAATCCGGTTTAACCGCCTTGTATTTGGTAACCGCTTCAGTCGCGGTAGAAGCTTCCGCGCAAATCTCGTATCCTTCTTCGGTCAAAATCTTAGTAAGCAATGAACGCATAAACAACGCGTCATCCACAACCATTATTCTAGACATATATTCATTCCTTTTCTTAAGCTGGCGTTTTAATTATAAAATAGCTTATCATCGCGGTCAAGTAATTCTTATAAAAAGTTATATCAACCATCCGTTGATCTCCCGGGAGAACAATCAGGATCTCTTTGTTTAAAATATTTTTTTTTCAATTCCCCGATTATAATATCCGTCCCCGCTATAAAACCGGCGGCTATATAAAAAATAGTCACTATCAGCCTGTCGGTAAGGGCGAACACGCAGGCATTCTGGAACCCAACCCCCTCACGCATTAAAAGATATATCAAACTCCCTTCCTTGATTCCTATGCCTGAAGGCACGGGCGAAAGATATCCCGCCGCGATAGAAATAGCAACAATCCTTATGATTTGAAGCAGATTAAAATCAAAGAGAAACACATGAACAAGCAATAAATAATAAACGCTTACCAACACGATATTTATAATAACAAACGGGAGGGAAATAATAATACGGATTTTGGCTTCCCGGATATATCCAAAGACTTTCCCCGCAAAATCCCGTATATGCTTTAATTTAAGGATCAAAAAAAGAACAATAAGGACGGACAAAACAACCATTGCCCAGGGAATATGAACCGCCACTGAAGATCCACAATAAATCCCCAGTATCAACCATGGGGCGATTGAAAGCAGTTCTGAAACGGCCGATACGGCTAATGACGTGTGAATTGAAATACCGTACAGCTTCAATCTCCAGCTCAATACAGCGTATCCCGAACCCGTCACAAGGAGCCTGTTCAAAGACGCAGAAACGCAAAACAATTTTAAAACGGGTAAAAAATGTATTTTTCTTTTTAATAAAATCCAAAAAATCAGAGAACTGACCAACGCTGAAACTGCCAAGATTACTGCGATAAAAAAATACTGTATGTACATTTACGCTTTCCGAGCCTTGATTATAACGCCGATACCGCGATCAGGATTCGTGAATGCCAGATCCACAAAAAAAAGCAAACCGATCAAAACAGAAATAAACCGGCTCTTACCCGCGGAAGTAACAATATCTTTTGAATTAATTATCTCTTCCTCATTTTTGAACTTATGCGCCCATTTTAAAAAAACAAAACGATGAAAGATCTTTGCGAACGGATATCCCCAGCTATAAACCCGTTCGATTAAAAACCCGGCTCCGCAAAGTTTTTGTTTTAATTCCTGAAAATTATACAATCGCAGATGCCCGCTAAAATCATCCCACTCGTCTCTTCCTTTTCCCTCTAACGGCACACTCAAAATAAGAAACCCATTTTCCTTTAAGGCGTCATGGAATTTTCTTAAAATCCCGGTATCATCGTCAATATGTTCAAGGACTTCCCCGCATACTATGGCGTCAAAAAATCCGGGTTCAAGAACCGCATCGTGTAATGAAGAACATCTGATATTTACTTTATCTTCACAATGCGCAGCAACCAGTCTTGATTTTAAAAACTCGCATCGCATGAAAGAATTATCCACGGCATGAACGCGAAACCCTTTACCTGCCAGTATAACCGACATGGAACCGTCACCGCTGCCGGCATCCAAAATGGTTTTTATATGCGGCTCTTTCTTTAACAACCTCGTTATAAGGGTAAACCTAAAAAAATGACGGGGACCGGAAAAAGTTATAGCCATACTGACCTCAATTTATTATTCTGTATTACATACCATTACACACTGACGCGTATAATTCCGTATAGTTCTTTCCCATAATCTTATAATCAAATTTCTCAGAACAATACCTGCGGTTAAATCCCCCCATTTCTTTACAACGTACGGGGTCCCCCGTTAACACTTGTATCGCAGAAATAAAATCGCCCGGATTAACATCACAGACCAGACCACCCTTACCATGAATGATTAATTCGGGCAATGACGTGCGATTGCCGCACACCACAGGTTTTCCACATGCCATTGCTTCAGCAACGGTCAAGCCAAACCCTTCCGCACGTGCGGGATGAAAATAAACATCCGAGAGATTATACACATACGGCATAGTATCATATCCCACACTGCCCAGGCTGACGATTTTTTTATTTCCCGAAGAAATCCGCAATCCGCAGGTAATACACACATACGAATCATCCAACGCGTTCATTACCGCACACACGATATCAAAACCTTTCCTTTTAGTGGCGTTTCCCGCAAAAAAAATAATTTTTTTATCGTAATATTCCGGCGGCAGCTTTAGTTTTTCGATAAGGTCTTCCCGGGAAAGGGATAACGGGTTAAATTTTTCGGTATCAATACCATTATATATAACCTCGGGAGACACACCATAGACCTCCTTAACTTTCCCTGCGGTATATTTACTCACGGCGGTAATTACCCGGGCATGGCGAACAGCTTTCTTTTCCTGCCTCCGCATGTACGAATCCCAATACCACCGCTTTAATACGGAGAGATCATCAAGATGAGGCTCTCCCGCGTTCATAAGGTGAAATGTTATCACCTCCGCATTCATACAATTCCCGAGATTGCTCGACGTATGAACAAAATCATATTTCCTTTTTTCCCGAGCATATACCCCGCACATTTTCATGGCATCCAAAACAGGTTCGTGCCACAAAGGAAAACGTGTCAAGCCGGCATCAACCATGTTTTCCCGTAAGTATGAAAATAAAATTTGATTGAATACGCTTGTTCCGCTTTTAGAATTCAGCTCAAATAATAAAACTCTCATGGCATTTTTTTCGCGACAATATAAAGACAATACCCAAACCGGCTTCTGGGAGCGAGAATTCTGTCCAACCGCATTAATCCCCCGTGTGCAAACCGCGGAAGATGCCTAAAAACACTATCCCACACACTCGTCACACCTTCCGATTCAATACGAAAGCCCCGGGCTATCAGTAATTTCTTTAAATATCCGACGCAAAAATATCTGTGCAAATGGGCTTTCTCATAATAAGAATCATCATAATACCCGCGTTTAAATCCCTTATATAATTCTTTAATCCCTTTGCCGGGATATTTTAGAAAAAATTTGATGATTTTCCAGGATAAAGCGTTGGGAGTTGTGATAATAAGATACTGCTTTGTCACCCGCGATAATTCATCGAGACATTCAACATATTCATCAAGATGTTCAAGCATCTCAGAACACACTACAGCATCAAAAACAGAATCCTTGAAAGGAATATGCCGACCGTCAGCCTGGATAAAGGTTGCTCCGGGATTCATATGCGCCGCTTCCATTATATTGGGACTGCTGATATCTAATCCAATTTTCTTCAAACCGGGCATACGCCGGGAAACACAATATTCCAGCACACCGTCACCGCATCCGGCATCCAGGAATGAAACAGGATTAATTTTATCAAGGCATCTCACAATACTATCATACCGCATACGGGCAAGGTGCCGGAAAAAATAATTTTTGTTTTTTAAAATCCCCCACTGATCATCGCGAAGCTCTTTGTATTCTTCCATTGCTATCCCGAAAAGTTATTTTTTGCGATAAACGGCTCCAGATGACCTTTTAAAACATCAAGATATTTTAATGCTATATCTTCCCATAAAAAATGGGCGAGCACAGAATTACGCACATTGTTACCAAGAATTACTCTTAACTCATCATTCTCGATCAGTGTCAAAAGCTCATTTTTAAAGTTTACGGCATTCAAAGATGGAACCAATATCCCCGCTTCCCCATTCAATAAAGCGTCTTTTATCCCCTCTAAATTCGAAGCTACAACTACAACCTTGCAGGAGGCCGCTTCCAAAGCCGCAACCCCAAAGCCTTCGATATCCCCTTTCAAAGGAAGATTAGGCATAACAAAAATATCGGAGATATTAAAAAAAAGTTTTAAATCTGCTTCGCTGAGTTTCCCAAGAAGTTTTACCCATTTGCCAATTTTTTTAATCCTGATTGATTCTTCTATCTTATCCCTCATCCCTCCTTCGCCGGCAATAAGATATAGAAAATTCTCATGACTCTCTTTAAGAAGCGGGATGACCTCATCCACAAACCAATGAATTCCTTTTCGTTCCACCAATCTGGATACAGAAAAAATAATCTTATTATTTCCAATATTAAGACCAAACTTCCTATCCGCTTCTTTCTTCAACGTTTCCTTATCGGCGTTATGTATATAATAGCAGTCATTAAACCCATCAGGAATTAGATGGATCTTTCTTTCGGGAATATTTCGAGCCAAACACTCTTTTTTAGTAGCTTCACTAATACAGATAATACTGTCTAAACGAGAAACACATGCTGGTACTACGAATTGGTATAATTTGTTTTTATAGGTTATATCCAGTCCATGGATAGTAATGACTGCAGGCTTCCTGAAAATTTTTAAGATCAATCCAAGCGGAGCAAGCATCCCATCATGCAAATAAATGATATCGCAACTCCCTCTTAAAATAAAAAGTGAGGCGATGCACAAAAAATAAGGAAAACATAGAAGCAATAATTTTCTGCATCCACCCCATTTCAAAAGAATTACTTGCTCCTTCTTCCGGAGAGAATACACCAGCCAAAATGCCGTCGTTTCAAGACCACCCTTTTGAGGAGGAAAGTTTCTCGTGATAAAAAGTATTTTCATGTCATACCCAGCATTGAATAAATCGGCATATTATCTTAAGACCGTTAAAAACATAATACTTAGTTTGACCGAGCTTATGCATTAAATATTATAACTCATTAATTTTCCCCAATCTCTTTCCTATTTTCAAAGTTATTCATATTATGATTACACAAAAATTATTGTTGATCCCATATAAGAAATAATGCCGGGTTACTCCAGATATTTTATCAATAGATAGCATATCATCTAATTATAACTCTTATAATTTTAATATCCCGATTAATTTCTAAGCGAAATATTCACATATTTGGAAGTGTTATCATCAAGCGCGATCCTTATTTGCCAAGTCCCCTGAGAAAGATTTTTTGTCCCAAGATTAAAAACATATTGATTATCAGTACTGCTGTACCTGAATAAATTGCCTTCGGTTGCCTGACTGGTAGATTCAGGTTCTATCTCATTGCCAATAATCGAATTTGTTAGCTTACTTAGGTATATCCTGGCTACGGCAGTGGAAACGAAGTTTCCGAATTGATCCTTTAGTTGAAACTTAACCGGGACTGTCCTATTCAGCTTAAACACACTGGTTCCATCCTGATTAATTGGCGGAAATACTCCGCTGTAAATATAATTATAGTTCTTAATGTTATAGGTTATGTTTGTATCCGCCGTATTTCCGGCTTTATCCGTTGCCGTAACTCTGAATGTCTTCTGCCCAAGTGTAGCTGTATCAATAAGCTGTCCGTTGGAAGCTGTACCCACAGCGGAATTGACTCCGGAAAAAGCGTCAACAACCGACCACGAAGCCGTAATCTGATTATTTAAAACATATTCAGCTCCGTTTGTCGGTGAAATAAAAGTAATTATAGGAG
Source organism: Candidatus Omnitrophota bacterium (assembly GCA_028717985.1). Taxonomy (GTDB): domain Bacteria; phylum Omnitrophota; class Gorgyraeia; order Gygaellales; family Profunditerraquicolaceae; genus STD1-16. The sequence continues at coordinate 188 of JAQUMS010000074.1, read as the reverse complement.
AGGTTTTGTCGATCTTCACTGCCGGAGATTGAACTGTCGCGCTATTGCCGGCTTTATCTGTTACAATTAACTCCTGCGTTAAGTTTTCGCCTTCTCCGCTAATCGCCACGGAACCAATAGTATTACCATTTACCCCGGACAGCGCATCAATAACGCTATAAGAGATACTTACATCGCTATTGTTCCAT
>JAQUMS010000073.1 GCA_028717985.1 Candidatus Omnitrophota bacterium | reverse complement strand
CTGTTTCCGCCTTTACCCCTAAATGAACGGCTTCTTCATCACCGAGGCTTATAGCGTTTAAATCCTGTGATAACACGAATATTCCCGTAGAGCCGATAAGCACGGAAATCGATACCACGATCAAAAGTTTTATGTCGTATACCTGTAAACTTCCCCAGAGCCACCATAAAATACCGTGTGTATTCCGGTCCGGGAAAATCGAAATCAAAAAAACCATAATTGCCGACAATGCCACTGAAACGATCACTCCCGAAAGAATAAGTGATTCTGATTGAACCCGTCCTCCTTGTTTTGACAGGAAATAAACAGCCACAACGCTTAATGCCGCTCCGATAAAAGCCGCGATTGGAATATACACCATTCCTAATCCTGCCAGAATCGCCAGAACTGCGGATAGACCCGCCCCGCTCCATGTCCCCAAAAGGTAAGGTTCAGCTAACGGGTTGCGTAACACAGCCTGCAAGGCTATACCCGCTACGGCAAGCCCTCCACCCGTGGACATAGCGAGGAAAAGCCGTAATACGCGAAGGATAATTATTTGACGATTCTCTTTCAGTAAGAGCTCATGTAATGGTATATGTACCGTGCCGGTAGTGAGGGCGAAAAACACGATTAGTACAAAAAAAACAGATATCAGTATCAGTTTAGTTTTCATGTTTGTGGATATAGTTTAGAATACAGTAAACGCAAGGCTTCAGGTAAACGAGGCCCGGGCCTGAGAAATAAATCCGGATTCATATCGTTAAAAACGCGTTTATTTTTGACAGCGGAGATATCTTTCCATCCAATCCTGTTTTTTAATATATCCAGGGGGTTTGTGTCCCCTCCCGTCATATATGCCAGGATGATACAGTCAGGATCGCGTTTTATTACCTGTTCAACGCTGAAACAACTATACGGGCGGCGGGTATCAAACGCGATATTAATTCCTCCCGCGAGGGAAATAAGCTGATCGATGTATGAATGATTACCGGCAGTCATAAGAGGATCATGCCATATTTCAATAAAAACTTTCGGTTTTTTTTCTTTTGGAACAGATTGTACCCGTGAAGATATTTCATCAATATTCTGCTTCATAGCGGTAACTAATTCCGCCGCTTCCGCTTGTTTCCCGGTCGCCCGGCCTATTTCTATTATTGAAGAAAACAATCCGGCGATATTTACAGGATCGCTTACATATACGATAAACCCGAGTTTTCTCAAATTCTCGACTATCGGCGCCTGTTCAAGACCGGTGCAGAAGATCATGTCAGGTTTTAATGAAATGATCTTTTCAATGTTAGGTTCGCTGAACGTCCCCACGCGGTCTTTATTCTTTGCCTGTTCCGGATAATTACAATATGAACTTATGCCAATGATCTGCTTATCAAGCCCCAAGGCAAAAAGGATTTCTGTCGTGGCGGGAGCGAGGGAAATGATCCGTAATGTATCATGTGCCGCCGCCGGGCCGGCCCCCGCGCAAAAACACAACACCATCATGAATGAAATTAGAGTGCGCATTTAACGTGTACTTTTTTGTACTAAACAATCCGGCAGACCAAGGTACAAGCCGCTTGTGTGCCCCAAAATAAAAAAACCCGCTGTCAAGGTAATGCCGGCGGGTTGCACCCAAATTTACTATAGCCCTTCCGCGGGGAATCTGTATACAGGCAGGTATTCTGACTTAGAGCGTACCTATTTTCCCCTGCCTTCCCAGCCTTTCGGCCAGTGGCAAATCCGGGAATTTCGAATCTCTTTACAGCGGCGGGACCGTATCCGCTTCAGCCTTTTACAAGCTTACGGATTTCCCTGACCTGTATAATATGTGTATTGTTTTAGTTATACAACGTTACAAAAAAATGTCAAGTTTTTATTACTCGTTTTCTGCACCTTTTTCGCGCGTATACAATACTGCCGCCCATCCGTCTTTCTTGACCGTTGTAAGGCATCGTAACTGCGGGCCCGCAAACCTTTTTCTGAACATAGGGAAATTTTTAAGGTAAATTCCTGAAACTGCCAGGAATTTACCCGGTCTGACGCGGGAAATGATCGAATCTTTCATTCGTATCAGATCAAACGAAAGGACATTTGCGGCGACAAAATCGAATTTCTTAAGGGTCTTAAACTTTGTGAAGTCCATGGCACGTATAAATTTGGGACGGCATTGATTGTTTTGGAAATTTCGTTTAGCGACTTGAACAGCTTCCCTGCTGATATCAAGGCACCAGATCTGTTTACAGCCGTTTTTCCATGCAACAAGACTTAGAATACCCGTCCCGGTTCCAATATCCAAGAAGTCATTGAATTGTCCGCGTTTAGACTCAATAAAGCCCGCCATAAAACGGGTCGTGGGATGCATCCCTGTTCCAAATACCGTATCGGTATCTATAAAAAGTGGTTCGGTTTTTCCCTTTTTCCAGGATTTTTTTTCCCACGCCGGAACAATAGATAAATTTCTTGTGAGCGCGAATGTTTTAAAATCTTGTTTCCACCGTGTTTGCCAGTCGCTTGTTTTTAAAGATTTAACTGAGACGGATATTCCTGAGTGAAAAAGGCAGGCCATCTTCTCTTTTAAAAAAAAAGCCCGGCGTTTTGAGCCGGTAAACAGCGATATTTCTGTTTTACCGTTTTGATTGACTTCGACGATTTCCTGTTCTTCTACTCCGTAAAGCTTTAATAAACCGCGAAGTAATTCGGCTTTGTCGGGAGCGCCGGAGGAAAAAATAAAACGGTTTTCATAGAGATTTTTTGAAGTCATTGTATACCAGGAAGAATTAAAAAATCCTTTTTTCTTTTCCTTGGCGAAGGCGGTCTATGTTGGTTTTATGCCGTATAACCACGAAAGCGCACAAAATAAAGCCGGTTACAATAAGGATCGGGGATTGTTTAAAAAAGATAAGGAGTACGGGCAGGGACAATCCGGCACAAATAGACGCAATAGAGATTATACGAGTAAGTAAAAAAACAATAAGCCAGATCAGTATGACCAGGCCGAGGACAGAATTCAGTCCCTGGATACGAAGCGCAAGACCGAGCAGGACTCCGAGCGTTGTCGCAATCCCCTTGCCGCCTTTAAAATTAAGGAATACTGTCCAATTATGCCCGCAAATGGAAACCAGACCCAAAATTATCCGCAAGACCTCGGTATTCGGGACGATAGTGATCCGGGAAGAGAAAAAATCCGCGATATTCACCGCGACAATAAATCCTTTTAATATATCAATGCACAGGACTATGACTCCGGGGCCTTTACCGAGCACTCGTAAGGCGTTGGTCGCGCCCACATTCCCGGAACCGAATTGCCGTATATCGATCCCTTTAAGGACTTTTCCGAACAAATACGCCGTGGGGATCGCGCCTATACAATAGCTGATTATTATGCCACATAAAAATAAAAGGTATTGCATTTTGAGTGATTTCCTTTTTTTAGGGATAGGTACTGCGCAATTAATTACGCGCTTTTTTGATTTTTTGACGCGGTATCCTGCACATACAAAATATTAAATCCTCTGCGAAGATAATCGGCGCCGGAAATAACCGTAAAAGCTATTGCCACAAGGAGAACTTTATCGGCAATCATGGTCCATTGAAGTAAAACAATAGTGACGAAAAGCATTTGAAACATTGTCGTAAATTTTCCCCACCAGGACGGATACACGTTAATTTCCTGTTTAACAATATAGATAACTATAGAACCGATAAGAATCAACGTGTCGCGGGTTATAACGATTAGAATTACCCAAAAAGGTATTTCTTTCATCAGGTAGAAAACGACGAACGCGCTCAATAACAGGAGTTTGTCAGCGAGAGGGTCAAGCACCAGCCCGGCTTTTGATTTTTGTTTTGTTTTTCGTGCTATATATCCGTCTATGGCGTCTGAAAGAACGGCAATTACGAAAACGGAAAACGCGATAAGGCGCAATGAGGGATGTTCTGAAGAATAATGCAAACAGGCAATGAAAACAGGGACACTTAAAATCCTGAATAACGATATTTTGTTGGCAATGTTCATGGCATAGGTCATAGCTCATAGGCCATAGCTCATAGTAAAAACACAATAGAATTTCCTATGAACGACCTATGACCTAATGAATTACTCTCATCCTCTGGGGGGGCCAATAAATAAAAAAGGCTTTTCCCAAAACATTATTTTTAGGCACGAATCCCCAAAATCTGCTGTCCAGCGATGAAGCTGAATTATCCCCGAGAACAAAATATGAATCCGGAGGGACAACGATTTTCTGTCCTTCTTTGGCGTTATCGCCTTTGTTATAATAATAAATTTTATTGAACACGGAATCGGAAAGAGGCGCATCGTTTATATAAACACTTCCGTTTTTGATTTCCACCGTTTCGCCGGGCAATCCTATAAGCCGTTTAATAAAAAATTTACGCTGGTCTTCGGGATAAATAAAAACGATTACATCTCCTCTTTGAGGCTGACGCAAACCGGGCATTCTCCAATCGGTGAAGGGAATTTTCCCTCCGTAAATAAATTTATTCACTATGATCAGGTCTTTTTCGATTAATGTCGTGCGCATTGAGCCGGTGGGAATTTTAAATGTCTGGACAATAAACGGCCGTATAATGCATAGAGCGATAAAAGCGGCGAATAACGCCGCTTCAATAAATTCCCTGACTTCTGATTTTAATTTCTTTTTAATTTCCTTTTTCATCTTATTGTAACCTCAAAACTTCAAGAAAAGCTTCTTGGGGAATTTCAACTTTTCCGATCTGCTTCAGTCTTTTCTTGCCTTCTTTTTGATTGTCCCAGAGTTTTCTTTTCCGGGTAATATCGCCGCCATAACATTTACCCGTAACGTGCTTGCTGAGAGAGCGCACTCTTTCCGATGCCAGGATTTGGGTCCCTACCGCGACCTGAATGGAAACTTCAAATAACTGGCGGGGTATAAGCTCTCTGAGCCTGTTGGCAAGCGCGTGGGCTTTAGCCGCCACCTTTTCTTTATTAATGAGGGATGAAAAGGCGTCGCACACAGCCCCGTTAAACATCACATCCATTTTCACCAGTTTCGCGGGGATATAATCTTTGAATTCATAATCCATGGAGCCGTAGCCTCTCGTGACGGATTTTAACCGGTCGTAAAAATCAACTATAATTTCATTAAGAGGAATACTAAAATTAAGTTTGACTCTGTCCACCCCGAGATATTCCGTGGAATTATACGACCCCCTTCTTGATTTAACAAGTTCGCATACCGGGTCAATGGATTCAACCGGAATGACCAGCAAAAGGCTGGCGTACGGCTCAAACGCTTCTTCAATATCCTGGGGAGGAGGAAATTTTGAAGGAGTATCGACTTCAACAAGTTCACCGTCAGTCTTTCGTATTCTATATACAACATTGGGAACAGTCAATATTAAATTTAGATTATATTCCCTTTCAAGCCGTTCTTGGACTATTTCCATATGCAGGAGGCCGAGAAATCCGCAGCGGAATCCCATCCCGAATGACTGGCTGTTTTCCGGTTCAAAAACAAACGAAGCGTCGGATAATTTCAGTTTATCCATCGCGTCGCGTAAATTCGGAAAATCCGCGGGGTTAACGGGATAGATACCGCAGAAAACAAGAGGTTTTAATTGACGGAATCCCGGCAGGGCCTCAGAACAGGGTTTGCGGACATCCGTAATAGTATCCCCGATAACTATTTCACGCGCGTCCCGGATATTGGCGATAATATATCCGACTTCCCCACAGGTCAATGTATCGACTTTGGAATATTTCAGGTTCTTAAACACGCCCAACTCTTCGATCTTATACTGATCACCCGAATGCAAAAATTTTAGCTGAGTTTTATAATCTATAACCCCGTCTATGATCCTGACAAAGACCACAACGCCCCGGTATGCATCGAAACGGCAGTCGAACACAAGTGCTTTCAGCGGATTATCACTCTCTCCTTCCGGCGCGGGGATCATTTTGACGATGCGTTCAAGCATATCTTTTACGCCCGTTCCCTCTTTTGCGGAAGCAAGAATTATATCTTCTTCTTTAAAACCCAGGACCGTTGTAACCTGCTGTTTAACCTTGTCAAGATCAATGCTGGTAAGATCGATTTTATTGATCAAGGGTATTATTTCAAGATTATTTTCAATCGCGAGGTAATAATTCGCTATGGTTTGGGCCTCAATCCCCTGCGCGGCGTCAATAAGCAAGATCGCGCCCTCACAGGCAGAAAGAGACTTGGAAACTTCATAGGTGAAATCGACATGCCCGGGCGTATCGATCAAATTAAACACATATTCTTTTCCATCAGACGCTTTATACGCCAATCGTACGGTAGAAGCTTTAATAGTTATGCCGCGTTCCCGTTCCAGGTCCATATCGTCTAAAACCTGATCTTTAGCATGCCTCATGTCCATAGCGCCTGTCATTTCAAGCACTCTATCGGCAAGGGTTGATTTCCCATGGTCAATATGGGCTATAATAGAGAAGTTACGGATTAGAGATTTTTCCATAGGTTATACGGAGATTTGTTTAAATAAAACATCGACCACTTCTTCTATGTTCAAAAAAGTCGTATCAATA
>JAQUMS010000072.1 GCA_028717985.1 Candidatus Omnitrophota bacterium | reverse complement strand
CAGGATACAGATTCCCTCCCGCGGGAGGAAGATTAAACAAGAGCACTTTTGATTTCATGGCAGAAATACCTGCGGGCCGTTGACCGTGATTGATGGACCTATACTGTTGCCGCGTATAATTCGTGGCGCTGCTGTTTTATTTGTTCATTTTCAAGATATTCATCAAAAGTCATACTGATGCGGTCAATATACCCTTTGGGAGTAATTTCTATGATGCGGTTTGCCACGGTCTGGACCAATTGATGATCATGGGAAGAAAACAACATTGTCCCCTTAAACTTCTCCAATCCCCTGTTCAACGATGTGATCGCTTCAAGATCAAGGTGATTGGTCGGTTCATCCAAAATAAGAACATTAGGCTGAGTAACCATCATACGGGCGAACATGCACTTGGCTTTTTCGCCTCCGGACAAAACATTCACCGGCTTTGAAGACTCTTCGCCGGTAAAAAGCAGGCGGGCAAGAAAAGAACGGATAAATTCCTGATCGGTGATCTTGGAATACTGCCTCAGCCAATCAATAACGCTCAAATCAGAATTAAAAAACGCGGCATTATCCCGGGGATAATAGGCGGTGGTTGTTGAAAAACCCCATTTAAAATTGCCGTCATCCGCCTGAAGCTCATTCATCAGGATCTGAAAAAGCGTGGTCTTGGCAAGATCGTTGGGCCCGACAAATGCGATCTTATCTCCTTTATGAACGGTAATATTCAACCGCTCAAACATGACCTGCCCGTCAATCGACTTGGATAAACCGTTTATGTGCACCAGATCATTGCCTGCCTCCCGCTCCTGTTCGAAATTTATATACGGATACTTGCGGGACGACGGGCCTATATCGTCTATGGTAAGTTTTTCAAGGATCTTTTTACGGCTGGTCGCCTGCCGGGACTTGGAAGCGTTGTTGGCAAAACGCATAATGAATTCTTTCAATTCTTTGCGCTGTTCCTCTATTTTTTTATTCGCTTCGCTCCGCTGGCGCGCGGCAAGCTGGCTTGATTCAGACCAAAAAGAATAATTCCCGCCGTATAATTTAATTTTTCCGTAATCAATATCCGCGATATGCGTACAGACTTTATCAAGAAAATGCCGGTCATGGGAAACAACAATGGCAGTATTCTCAAAATCACACAGAAATTCCTCCAGCCACATGCACGATTCAACATCCAGATGATTGGTAGGTTCGTCAAGCAGAAGAATATCAGGATTACCGAACAAAGCCTGCGCCAATAGTACACGCACCTTCTGCCCGGCTTCAAGCTGTTTCATTTGCACGGTATGCAGGGATTCCTCAATACCGAGGTCGCTTAACAGTTTAGCCGCGCCGGCTTCAGCGCTCCATCCGTCCATTTCGGAAAATTCCGTTTCAAGTTCCGAAGCGCGTATCCCATCGGCATCGGTAAAAGGATGCTTGGCGTACACCGCGTCCTTTTCTGTTATGATCTCATAGAGCTTTTTGTATCCCATGATAACCGTAGTCAACACAGGGTATTCATCAAAAGCGAACTGGTTCTGTTTTAAAACCGAGATCCTTTTTCCGGGAGCCACGTCAATATTCCCGGTACTTGGTTCAATTTCACCCGACAGGATCTTTAAAAAGGTGGATTTACCCGAACCGTTAGCCCCGATCAAACCATAGCAGTTGCCTGCCGAAAAAATGATGTTAACATCGGTAAAAAGCCTACGCTGACCGTATTGTAATGATACGTTATTGACTGAAATCATATTCTAACCTTAACTTTTATCTTTCGGTTGTTTCCCTGCTTTAGAAGGGACTCTAGAAAGGATATTTATTATATCAGAATGGGTTAAAAAGTAAAGAAAGGCTTTCGATTATTTCCCTGATCTTATTGGGATAAAGCATATGGAGATTATGGCCGCAGTCTACTTCAGAAAAGATCCTGTTTTTTGACAGAGCCGCCACAGCCTGGACTTCATGTCCGCGGCCTTTGTACAGACCATCTCCCGCAAAAATAAAACCAATAGGAACATGGACACGGTCATACACGTCTACTGAGGGATAAATAGACCTCGCAGGATCAGGTTTGCCGACAATTTTAAGTTCGTCCATCGTCGGACGCCTCAGCCACTGATCGCCCTTGCGGAAAAATGACCTGCGCGTAAACGCCGCAATCAACTCAGGGGCAACACCTTTATTCAGCCAATCAGTTGCCGCGTGAGCACAAACTTCAGTGATATATTGTTCCATCGCATCCTGATCCGCCACCCACCCGTAACGGAACATATCCCATAATTGCTGTTCCGGAATATCCCAGGCGTGAGAACCTTCAGGAGACTTACGGTCATCCAAAACAAATCCATCCGCGATAACCACGGCGGAACAATCCCCTCCAAAAGCGGCATACGCCGTCACCGCATATCCTCCGGTAGAATGGCCGACAAGAACAGGAGACTGTAAATTTAACGCTTTGATTATAACGCCGATATCTTTCCAATACTCTTCGGAATCAGTTGAATCAACCGGCGTCTGGCCATGCCCCCGCATATCAAAAGCCACTACATGAAACCGTTCTCGTAATAATGCCGCCGCCGGACCCCACACCTCCAGGTTATGACCAGTCCCATGGATAAGCACAATATCAGGTCCGATGCCGCCGAAATCCCTGACGGCAAATTCCCCCGCGGATGTGGATATTACTGAATCTGTTTTATTTGAAATATCGGACATAAAAAACGCCCCGGATTATCCGCTTTTCCTCAATACTCGTCTTTCTAAATCACTTATCATCCCTTTTAACCCGGCTATCGTATGGTCTTTACTATCCGCCATTCTCACAGATCTCTCTAACTGCTCAATTTTTTCGCGGAGCCCATCTACTAACTTCTTGGCCTCGGTAATGTCCTCTATAGCAATCAGGATCAGCTTTTTCCGATCAGGTGATTTTTGGTAAATTTCTCTGGCATTCAGCAGCATTATTCGCTTTCCTATGCCGGGAAAATCATGTCCAACCTCAAAATTATCGAAACTTGTAGTTTTGGGCAGAATTTCCTCCAGTAACTCCCGCAGTTTCGGAATATCCCATTGGCGATTGCCCAAATCATAGATCAATTGTTTTTCGGTTTCCTCAGGCAAAACCTTAAAAAAATCATAGAACGACTTACTGGCAGATACTACCTTTAAATCCCCATCAAGAACAAGTAAAGGTTGATGCACGGTTGCCACAATATTCTCGGCGTATTCAAGAGCATCTTGAGTTGCTTGTTCAGACTGTTTGCGTTGCTCAATCTCATCATGAAGCTGTTTAATTATGATCCCATTTGACGACGTGCCTGTCTCCGCACGCCCTTGTTCCTTAGCTGATTGCTTTTTATCTTCCTCCTTACCTTCCATTCCCACTCCTTTTTAAAAAATTTAAAGCTTGCGGATTTTATCTAACTCTTCCCGTAATTCTTCTATCTTATCCTCAAGTCCTATAATCTTTAATTCATTGGCCAAAGACGCTTTCATGTGTATCTCCAGATCGCGCATCTTCTCGTGAAGTTTCTGCAGCATCCTATTTCCGGTAACGTCTTCAATGGCAAGAAGAATAATCCGCGGCTTTTCCGGAGGCATAGGTATCCGCCTGGCATTCAGCATCATTATCCGTTCTCCGACAACCGGAAAATCATGCTTAACTTCAAAATCATAAAAAGCGGCATTCTTGGGAATGATTTCTTCTAAGAGTTCCCGAAGCTTAGGAATATCCCATTGATGATTTCCCAGATCATAGATCCGTTGTTTTTCGGTTTCCTCAGACTTAACCTTAAAAAAATCATAGAATGACTTACTGGCTGAAACCACCCTGAGATCACCATCCAGGATCAGCAAAGGTTCACGCACGGCGTTTATGATATTTTCAGCATATTCAAGGGCATTCCGAACTTCCTGCTCTGTCATATTCTTTTTATATTCCATGGTCACCTCTCCTTTTTTAAAGTCATTTGTTTTAATTATACCACTTTCATCTTAAAAATCGTTAAGTATAATAAATCCCCTCCAGCCCTTGTAAAAGAGGATTTATAGTGTATACTTTAGATGAAGGGTGGGTAAAATAAAGGTGTTTATAGTTAACCACTCTTCCACGCAAAAGTTGGGGCTGTAGATTTGAAACAGTGAACCCTTACTTTTGCTCTTTTTTTTTTATAGGGACATATTTTTCTTATTATTCGAAATTAAAACATGAGATACGGAACGGCCTTCCCGAGAGGGTGAGATTTCCTCTGAAGCAGAGTGTGGGAGCGGTGATATTTACCTGCCTTTAACATCTAAAACATGCGTTTTCTTCTTCAGGATCAAAAGTGTAAAGTATATCGCCAGATTTACAAGAAAGTAAATCAACCATGAACTATGCACAAAAAAACGTTTCTTAGTCAAAAGATTTATCGTTATCTCCAGGAAAAAAAATACCGCGACAATCGCAAAATAGGTTGAAAATTCTCGGCGTAAAATAGTTTTAAATGAAAACGGCAGATCCGGCTTACGCCAATTTTTAAAATTCGGGATAACCATCGGGGTTTTTTGAGCCCAATCAATAAACTCCTTGCCGAATTTCCTCCTCAGAAATTCTTCTTCAGTAAAAATAATCCGCTCGTAATAAAACCAAAAACCCACCCATACAAGAAGTGCTAACCACCAAACCTGGATAAATAACGTGACCCCAACCATTATTACAAAATTCCCCAGATATAAAGGATTCCGGGTAACCGAATACATCCCGGTTGTATTTAACTTTTCGGCAACTTGTGATTGGGTATTACGCCCCGACGTACCGCGAGAGACAAATCCCACCGTAAGACATCGAACCGTTAAACCTAAAAATGAAACGATGATCGCGAAGACTCCCCACATGTCACCGACAACATCGCCGAATATTTGTTCCATAATCCCGGATTTTCTCAAAGCCAGAATAAATAAAGGTATAAACACTAACGGGAGATAACTTCTCCATTTAAAAAGCCAGGCGCCTTGTTTTTCCATATCTTCTCGTAATGCCATAGGCTTTAACTCCTCTTTTCCGTTACGTTTCTTATTGAAAAACCATTCGACAGACTCCATTTCGGAGGAGCCGCGTTAAAATAAAATTATTCTACCCTTAATGTTACGAAACCTATCTGGTCTTTAAAGCTATTCTTCAAACCCCTTTCGTGATAAAACACCCATGGGGTCAGTTTTTTCTTCTCCTAATGTTACGAAAAACAATCTCCATTTCTGGTAAATTGTTTTTCGCTTAAGGAAGCTGTAAAATTTTATAACCTCTTCGACTCCAGTTCGTCAGAGCCTCTCTGGAGTCCGTTTTTTCCTTCCTTGAATTAGTCATCAAACCCTGTTCATGTCGGAGCATTCACAGGTTCCGATGTTTTTTTCTGAATATTGCGCAGAAAAACTTCCATTCCTGGTAAGTTATTCTGCACCTATGGGGAAAAACATCGGAGAGGCAGGGATTTGAACCCTGGGATCACCTTTCAGTAATCTCACGCTCTCCAGGCGTGCCCGTTAAACCGCTCCGGCACCTCTCCAATCATTCTCTAAAGCCAATGCACACATTGCAATAGTAAACCGATAGTACGTGTGCTAATATTTAATCTTGCAGCGCTTGACAACGACGTTCATTCCTTAGGAGGGGGTAACCCCCCTCCTAACGCTATCTAATTAATCTATAATTCAGAATGCTGTTCTCCCCCAACCGTGGGGGACATCTTCCCCCACACCCCTTTAAGATTTTTAACAACTTCAAATCTAATTATTAAATATTCCCCTCTGGGAATTGTTGTTAAAAATCTATTAGCTCTTGGCTTTTGGCCCTTAGGTCTTAGAGAACCAATTCCACCCCGGAGGTGGACCAGATTTATTTTGGTTCTCCTCCGGGGTGAAAATGATACATAATACTTTATTAATTCTTGATCAACTTCTGTATATAATTTATCGGTATCGCGAAATTCAGGTTTTGGGTAATAAAAAAAGACGCGATCGTGGTAATACCAACAGCTTCTCCCTGTTCATTGATCACCGGGCCTCCGCTGCTCCCGGGAGAAACAGGAGCTGTCATTTGAATTAAGGTAATATCCCCTTTTGTCCTGACGGCACTGACCAAACCATCGGAAACCGATTTATCTAATCCCCACGGATTGCCCAAAACAACAAGAGGCTGGCCGTTCATCAGCGTATCGGAATTTCCTATCGGAAGATACGGAAGATTTTCCGCTTCCACCTTAATTAAGGCTATATCAGCCTCCGGGATCGCGTTGACGAAATACGCGTCTTTAAAGATCACTTCGCCGATTTTTATTTCTGCAGTATACGCAGATTCCAAAACGTGCATATTCGTCACAATAAAACCGTTACTGGAAACCAAAAAGCCACTGCCTATTCCCAGGACTTCCCCGTTCTTTTTCTTGGTTTTTATGGAAACAACCGCGGGAGCGCACCGTGTAGATATCTCCGATGGGGTCAATTTGATTTTCGATTTCAATTGAGCCACGGGAAATTGAAGGCCCTTCATCACATCAGGAGCGGCTTTTTTCAAATAAATATTTTTTTTGGGCTGT
>JAQUMS010000071.1 GCA_028717985.1 Candidatus Omnitrophota bacterium | reverse complement strand
CCCGGAAACAACTTCTCTCGCGGCAAGATCCCGCTCATGTTCAAGGCGGCGGATATTTTCATTACTGCAGGCAAACAAAGCTGATGCATGGATAGACGCGGCTTCCAAATCAAGGATAAGAGTGGTTTTTTCCATTATACCGGTATAAAGCGCTATAGAATCACGGATGGATTGTTCTCTTTTCGACTCAGCGTCAAGCCTCTCAAGATACACGCGCAAACCCTCATCCTTTGGTTTTCCTTTCGGGGTATATCCGGACCGGGAAACCAGCATTACTTTTTCCGCGGCCTTTGATTTTTCTTCTTCCAGCGCCCGTTTTACTTTATCCTGCAAAATCTCTATTTTCTCTCGCACATCCCTCATAACCTCTTCCAGTTCTCCGGAAGCAACACGGCTATTCAGAACAGCAGGATCACCATCAGCCTCCCGGATAAGATCCTCCGCAATAAGCGATTCCAAAAGTTTATTACGGCTCTTAATCTGTTCCGTATACCAGTAATGCAAACCATTCAGCCGGTTGTCGGAAAAATGTTTTCCCATAAGCTGAAGATTCCCGGTTTTTCGTATCTCACGTTCAAGTTGAAGAATAAGCCATAAATCCGCACGAGCCCTGTTATATCCGTGAATCCATCCGAATATTTTAGGCACAGTCTTAAACACAAGCCACGGCTGGTGAATAATTCTTCCGTCATACAGTCTGGAATCCCGCGTTGTAAACCCGGCATACGTAAGTACAGGAATTAACGAACCGGCAAAATTAATTTTAATAAAATTCGCGTGCTCTTTTTTCATATCATCCAGATTAGGGTACATACCGCGCAAGCGCACGTGCTCGATAACGGCTGCGGAAATAATAATCATCATTTCTTCAGGAGACGCGTAATACCAGTAGTCTTCAGGAAGGCCGCCGACTATCCTTTCCAGCTCCGTCTCTTCTTCAAGCCATACCGGCTGAGCGGCAAGGTTCACTTTTTTATTTTGCTGTGTCAGGTATTCCAGAATCACGCTCCCCATAGCTAAAGCTATTGCTTTGTCATTGAAAAATACAAGGTCCATACGGGAAGCATTAAATAAAAGCCTGTTGACGAACATCGGCGCTAATTCTTTGTTTATTCCTCCGGAAACCAAACCTTCAAATAACGGTTTTCTCCTGTCAGACAAATATTCAGGAAGAGGACCGCCGCGATATGGGATTTCCTCAATCCGTTTCCAGACGGTCTCGGCTATTGACCTGGCCGTTTTACCCTGAAAAGATACATACTCCTGAACTGCTTTTTCAAACGCGCCTTCTCCCGCGTTTATTTTTACCAACAGTATAGTTTCACTGTTAACAGGAACCGCGTGAGAATGCAGGATTTCCGCTCTTCTGGAATATTCAATCCTGACTTTCGCGGGATCAAGCCAGCGCTTAATAATACTATATATCCTTTTTTCTCCCCTATATCCGGCATCCCCCGGCTTAGGATTTAATTCTTTTTCGCCCCTGAATATACGCTGAATAAGTATCCGCTCGGCGGTATCACGGTCATTGCGCAGCATGTAATACGTTGTCAATCCAAGTTCTTTCAATTTCATAACGCCCGTTTGTTCATGAATTTCATCCAGACGGTAAAAATCATCATCCGTCATTTTCTTGATTTCCAGTTTTATCAATCCCGCGAATAAATCAACATTTGCCGTAATATATGATTCCGGATCGGCTTCTTTTAAATTTTCCTCGCTTATTTCTTTTTCTTCCGCTATTAACCCCCGGATAATACCGCATAAAACCATAACAGATTTTTTTATCTCTTCGTCCCCGAATTCAAGAATCTGATCGATACGTTTTTGGTCCCATCCCAACTGAACAAGTTCGATCAGGGAAGGAATTAACCGCCGGCGTTTTAGTTCTTCGCCAAGTGTAAAGTTGAATTTATTGAGAGCATAGTGTTTTATCCAGGCACGATTCCGCTGTTTGGCCTCGACAAATTCTTCAAAATCCATAATGACATTCGTCAAATACGCGTATCTGTCCCCGATCTTGCGGCGTTCAGCCCCTTCGCTCCATTTCGCCGGTTCTCCCGCTTGAGCGACCCTTCGCTTTAATACGGTTATTTCCGCCTGCCCGATCACCCTTAACGCCTCATTGATAAGACCGGCATTCTTTCTGATCACGTACGAGCGGGTATTCATTTCTTTCGCCGCTTCCGCCTCAGTTATTGGGTATCCGTTCTTTTGTTCAAATTCCCGGGCAATCGCAAACAATTCCCGGTGAGAAAGAGATGTTTCCCTCATAAAATAAGGCGCTTCAACGGGATATTTTTCTTTTATTTTTTTCAGATAATACGCGTTCAGGTCCCAATGGCTTACCGTAAACCCTTTCTGCTTATTATTGATCATTTCGGCGAGTTCCTGAGCGGTAGGCGGAACGGTATATAACGAGAGCCATTCCTTATACGTTTCGATGATAATCCGCAGTTTAAAATCCTGAGAGTCATCTTTGGAAGACCGCAAAGGCGGTTCACCGCGGGAAACGCGAACCGCATTGATCTTTTTCAGGCGCGCGGCGATGGCGGTAGGGACCAAATCCAGTTTTTCACCGATTTCCGCTTCAGTCGGAGGCATCAATCCCTGTTCTTCACGCTCCTGATGCATGCGCGTAATTTCATCGTCAATCGCCCGGCTTTTTAATTTCTGGTCTGATTTTTTACCGGCGGCCTTACCCACGGCATGAATATCCGAATCATCCGCCGCAGGCGATTGAATAAGCACGGATTTAACTTTCCGGGCTATAGCCGAAACTATCGCTTCATCCTCAAGAACGGCCAGGTCTATCGCCGATGCCACACCGATAAGACGATTGGCGATTTTTTGCGCATTACGGTTGTCCAAACCGCCTCGCTCTAAAGTCCTTGTTAAACGTTCATGTTTTTGTTTTAAAGCCCCAAGGATATTCCGTACCCGTTCATTCTTTTCCATATTCCTGATCAATTCTCCAGCCATTAACTCAACATCCCGCCGGTTAAGCATCTCTGCCAATTGCGCCATTTCTTTCTCAAACAATCCGGGCTCAGCGTCAATACGCGCAAGAAGAATAGTATCCGTGGTTACCGGAATATCGCGTGTTTTCAAAACGGCGGACCGGCGTTCAAACTCATCTTTAATTTCTTCGGGAGTAAACCAGCCGCTCACAATTTCATGGTGAGAATTTGTTCCTTCGATTTTCTCAAAATTGATTATATCCCCGTCCCGAATCAATTGATCAATCCAGGACCGTTCAAGATTGGCCTTCGCAAGGCGCAATTGGTAATAATACAACAATCCGGCTTTGACTAAAGCAACCCGTGAAACCTGCCCGTATTCACGGTCAAGATCATTAAACCGTTTCCTTCCCATTTCACGGGTTCCATATCGCAGCACCCCCTCAATCAACGGCCTGTCCATTATCTTAAAAAGATCTGCGTCGAATTGTATAATAGTATCTTTGTCAATAGGTTGTCCTTCTCTCAGCCGGAGTGAAATATAATCATATAACTCTCCGATCCTGGTGCGGACCAGGTCATCGCCATATGCAAAATCACGCTCAAGACGCCCTTTAGTCCATCCGGCACGTACCAGTTGAATTACCGAAGGGATTAACCGATGCTTACGCAATAACCCCAAAAGCCGGTAGCTGTGACCGTGAAGGCTTGAAGGAGTCACCTTCCCGGATCCCTGTGATTGAAGCTCGATGAAATTTTCAAAGCCTTTCATCACATCAATAACGGATCCATATTTATGCACCGCTTTCCTTCGAACAAATACCATGGCGTTGGTTGGATACTCCTCCTTCATTTGAGGCAGGTAATAATACTGCAGGTCGTGCGCGGAAACGATAAACCCTGTATTTTTACCGTTAATAAGCTCCGAGAGTTTTTCAGGAGTGGGGATCGCTCCGTTGTTATCCGCGATATATTCCTGATAGGTACGCGCAATAAGAGCGAATTTAAACGCGTTACGCGCTTCATGCCCGTAGAGAATCTCCTCCTGTCCCTGCGAATGAAGTATTTGATTTATTTTCCTCAATCGTTTTCCAAGTTTTATCGCCTGCAGACCGAGCAGATTCCCAGCTTCAGACAATGACAAAGGAATCAATCCCTCCCGGGCTCTTCCCCGGAAAAGATTGATAATACTTTCATCCACGGAATCAAGCGTCAAATCCTGGGCCATACCTTCCTCATCACCCATTTTCATTGGCAGATCTTCACCACCGGATATTAAAGCTTTACGCTCCATCTTTTTAGTTATTTCATTTTGTATTCTTCTCCGCTCATTCGCAAAATAGTCAAGAACGGCTTTACGGTGTGCCAGTAAAACCGCCGCCATGTGTTCAAGAACAACCTGAACCTTGCCTTGTTTAATCAGCGTTTCAATTTCATCCGGATTTAGTCCTGTCTCCTCAGTTATATCTTGTTTCAAAAATTCTTTTCTGACGGACTTCCAGTATTCTAAGAACCGGGCGCGAACTTCAGGATCCAAATCAGCGGCGTCAAGTTTTTTACCCATAGTACGCAACGGAACCAATACTTCATTGCCGGGATTTTCAAATAAGACAGTCAGATCAAATGATTCGCCAAAAATGTGCGTAACCTTCTCCCGTTCCATGGTAAACGGCTGTTCATAGTAATACCCGTATAAACCTCCGAGGAGATGCTGAATAAAATATTTCTGGCTGAACGGCAGCCCTTCTTCATCCTTCAACGCATCTTCTCCCAGCACGGTAACCAGCCATATATATCCCAAAACACGGAATTGGCGCGCGGCCCAAAACCCCTGAGGCAAAACCCGTATGACTTTCCACGGTTCATACGTGACCGTTTCATGAAACAAATATGATGATTTTTCCATAAAACCGGCAAACAGCATAAATCTGAATATCGAACCGCCGAACCAGCGAATCATGAAAGTCCGGGAGGATTCATCAAAATCGTTGATTACCGGAGATACCCCCTCTGAGACGACTCTTTTGGATATCTCGTCTGCAAGCACCGTGGTTCTATCATCAAATGAAAGAGATTTCCAGGTTTCCGGAACTATAATACTGCCCAAAACATCCGTGCCGGTTTTCTTGACATGATACTGTAATTTCTTCGGCTGACGCGCGGAGCTTATTTTCAACGCCTCCAGATGTTTTATAACGGCGGCGCGCTTATTTTCCAACGCCGCGTCAAGCCCGGAATGCAGGATACCCTGAGCCGTAAGAATCACGGCAATAACACCCTCCGTATTCCCGGCCTTGATGTCTTTTTCTAAAACATCAAGGGATAATCCCGTTTCATCAAGAATATCTTTTTTAACCGTTTCCCGGAATGACGCCCGCAGGAGATTTATAAACTCAGACTTCGCCTGTTCGGGGAGAGAGGATTCAGCCAGTTTTTTCATGATATCATTAACAGGCTTAAGGAATTTTTCATCGGGATTAACAAAAAACATTACGGCGATTTCCTCCTGTTTATCTTTCCCCACGATTTCCGCGAATTTATCTTTATCAACTCTGACTGCGTCCTTATACCAGTTGTATAACCCTCCAAGCATATTATTGGTATACACTGAAGGCCTGAAAATAAGCGATTGCGCGTCTTTAAGGATCGCCGCGTCGTCTTTCAACGCCAGCCACATATACGCCAGTACCCTGTTGCTTCGTTCCGTGAGAAACCCTCGCGGCAAACGGATGACCGACCACGGATTTAATTTTAAATTCAGGTCGTAAGTACCGTTTGCGGGGTCAAGAAATCCGGCATACACAAGGAACGAGAACATCGATCCTTTGAACCAACGCTGCAGAAATTGTGTTTTTTCTTTATCCAGTTCATTATTGTTGGGGTAAAAACCTCTTTCTTTAAATTTAATAATACAATCTCCGGTTACTATCTCGGCCTTTTCTTCAAATGACGACTGTTCCCAGATTTCACTGTTTGAATCCCGTGCCGCGCGCTCCGCCGCTCCGGTTTCCCCGGATAGCCACATCGGCATGCTCATGCCGCTTTCAATCTTTTTCTTCCGCTGAGTATGTGTGTCTGCCTGTTCTTTACTGATTTTTTTGACACATTCCGCGCGCCCCGCGGCCGCCTCTTCACGTACCACCGCATAAATCTTTTCAAGTTCCTTCCGGGCAGCCATTATGACTTCCGCGATTTCACCCTGTTGAATCCGCAGATCAAGTTCTTCAATATCCAGGCCGGTCTGTTCTTTAATATCGTCATGAATAAACATGCGTGACGACCGCTGCCACAGCGTAAGCAATCCCTGGTATTGAGAAAGAGACAAAGACAAACCGGATAATTTAAGTTTAAATTTTGTATCGGGAAATAGTTCCCGTGCTTCCGGATTCCGGAATAACCTGGATATAATAAAATTCGTATCACTATCCGGAACGCCTGCCAGCACCGTTTCTACTTCGGACCGTGAAACGGTCCGTTTTATGTGGTTACGTACCCAGCCTAAAAGCCCGGCAAGTTCATACTCGTTGAAATTACCCCCTCGCAAAGGCAAGCCACCCAGTTGCTCAATAACATCCGCGCCTGCGCGGTCAAT
>JAQUMS010000070.1 GCA_028717985.1 Candidatus Omnitrophota bacterium | reverse complement strand
GTAATCTCTTCCGCTATACGAAATAGGGACTTCATACACGCGCAAATTTTTTCTGCACACCGCGCCGGTAATTTCCGCCTCCACCCCAAACCTGTTTGACTTAAGAGGTAAATCCCTGAGCACATCGGAGGTAAAAACTTTATATCCGGTCATCATATCCGTCAGGGTCGTATTAAACAATATGTTGGTAATCATATTCACCACTTTATTCCCCGCGTAATGCGTGAAGAGAAAACACCGGTGCGTGCCGATAAAACGGGAACCGAATACGACATCCGCCTTGCCTTCAAGTATAGGCTGAATAATCCGGGGATATTCGTCGGGATGATATTCCAGATCGGCATCCTGGATAATAACCAGATCCCCGGTAATATGGGGAATACTATTCCTGATCGCTGCCCCTTTCCCCTGGTTCAGGAGATGAAATATTTTTTTAACTCCGGGATCATTGATTTTCTCAACCAGTTTTCTTGTCCCGTCCGTGGAAAAATCATCAATAATAATAATTTCTTTTTCACAGGGCAACTGAACAGCGTATACTCTGCGTAAAAGCTCTTCAAATGTGGCTATTTCGTTATAAACAGGGATAAGAATTGTAATTTTCATGTATTATTAATGTTTTTTACTGATGAGCTCAGTTGTTTACATTCTTTCTTAATATTTCTTCTATCTGGCTGTCAACTTTATAACCAAGTTCTTTGGCTTTATTGAAGTTTTCTTGGGCACGCTTATAATCAGGTTGCTCCAACGACAAATAAAAAATACAGAGATTATAATATGCCGGCGCGAAATCCGGCTTCAATTCGATTGTCTTTTTAAAATACCATTCAGCCTCAGAACTCAATATATGCTTCGCGTAAATCACTCCCACCTGATAGTACGGGTCAGGATTCTCAGGAAACAAGCTAATAGCACGCTTATAATACGTAACAGCTTCAGGGTATTTCCCTTCCTTTTCTTTCACTGTTGCCAATCCGATAAAAGCAAACGCATAATCCGGATTAATTTTCAGGGATTCGCGGAAATATGCTTCGGCTGATTTAAAATCCGATTTTTGCTCAATATACCACCAACCAAGGAACATTTTAATATCAGCATCATTTTTGTTAATCATTAACGCCTGTTCCCATGCTTTTTTTGCTTCCTCTTTTTTTCCCGCGATATTCAATACAATTCCCAGATTTTTGAAATACCCAAACGGATGTGTTTTTATCAAAAATTCCCGGTTTTTGACAAGAATATCAATCCCCTTCTGCGGCTCACCCAATAAGGCAGAATAATATGCAAGATTAAACGTTGAAATCACCCTCGTAGGTGCGGATGCTTTCGGAGATAAAGACTTTCTAAGGTATTCCATCCCCTCAGCAACAAATCCACGGCTGAGCAAATCAACAGCAATACTACCCTGCGCAATAGCCGAGTCAGGATTGATCCTTAACTGGGCTTTCCAAAGAGTATACTCGCTTCTCCATTCATAATTACGAATAATAGTAAGCATTGAAAATAACGCAAATATAAATATAAATACATAGGCAAGAATTTTTTTAGGGATGGGAACCCGGGTTAAAAACCAAGCGAGCAGAAAGTAAATCCCGAAAAAAGCAAGGTATGGGTGATGTTCAGCGGCAACCAAATTAAGCCTGGCATAAAACTGGGGGATCAAACACGCAAAAAACCAAAGAATGGAAAAAGAAATAATCTTAAAGCGTTTTCTTAAGAAAAAGGCGGCAATTATCAAACCTACTACCCCTGCAAAACATAAAACGCCGGGAAGGCTGGAAAAGTCTTTAAAAACAGGAAATTGCCTGTCTATGCATAACTGAAAGGGGAATACAAAAAGATAGATGTATAAAAACGATACCCCGCTCTGGGTAAGGATATTGGACAAAAATGACCGTGGCGGAAGACTAACCTTGACTGTACTCATCAGCCCCCACAAACTGCCTATAACAGTTTTAATTACGAAAAGATAACACAAAGCTATCGCAAAAAAAGGCCACAGATAAAAAACTGTTTTTTTTAATTTATCTCTCTCTTCGGAAAAAATCAGGTATTCACACAAAAAAAGCAATACAGGAAAAATCAACCCTATTTCTTTTGTTAATAATGCCAGGATATAGAGCAGAACAGAAAGCGGATATAAATATTTCTTCCGGCTGATAAGCCACCGGGTATAGGCGTACACTCCGGAGATCATGAAAAAAGAGCAAAGAATAGTTGACCGGCTGCTTATATAGGTAACGGCTTCCGTATTAATAGGATGGACCGCGAAAATCAACGACAACCCCAGCCGAACAAGCCACGACCCGTCTTTAAATAAAAGTTTTAAAAGAAGATACAGGAAGAATGTATTCAGAAAATGGATCAAAATATTAAAAAGATGGTATCCGTATGGTTTTAAGCCTGCCAACAAATAATTAAAAACAAAACTAATCATTAAAACCGGACGATACATCCCCTTTTCAATCGGATGCGTCGTTATTTCTCCCTTGAAAAATAAAGGGATATTAGAGAATTTCTTTATGTAATTATTAAGAAGGATCATGTGTTTGTCGTCAAAAACAAACACATTAGAAATAGAATTACAATACACGCCGTATACGGCCGCGCAAAGCAAAAGAACCGCCCAGAAATCTTTCTTTTCTGTTATACGGATCATCATAGCTCCTAAAAGGATTGGAAAATAAGAAAAAGTACTGCGGAGGAAATCATATTTACTTCATCATACTACACCCCGGTTCGTACGATATACAGAAATTATTGTAAAGAATTTCTGTATACTCACAGGGGTTATTCGCCGTTTTTTATTCAGGCGAATAAAAAAAAGAGGGGAGAACGAAAAATCTTCTCCCCTCTTTTCATAATCATAAACTACTGATTATATCCTTGGACATGCTGTTCCACGGGCTTCACCCGCTGTCGTTGGAACTACCAATTCACCATTAGTAGTCGTATACACCGCACCCCACGTTCCGGACGTAGGAGCCTGAGGAGTTCCCCCTTGCATATAACTTGCAAGACTTGCGTCAACGTTCGCGGGGAAATGAGGCGTTTCTGAATGCAATGCTGTGCTCGCGTAGAAGTTTGATAACGCCGCCCTGATGGCGCCACCGGTCGCTTTACATGAAGCCTGCCGAGCATCTTTTCTTAAATCGACAAACCTCGGGATAGCGATCGCGGCTAATACACCGATAATGACGATAACCATGACCAATTCGATAAGTGTAAAACCTTTCCTGTTCATATTATTCACCTCCTTTCCTAAAATGTTAGCAGTTTTACTGCTTTTGTCAACAACTATTTATGAAGCCGTTGATCTTATTAAAAGTATAGTCTATACAATGGGTTATGTCAAGAAATGAATTTTTATTAAACTCTTTAACCTTTAAAAAGCTGGTTTTTTTTAAAAAAACCCTTCTATTGATTAAAGGTATAAACCACTAAATACAACGTTACTGTCTGTTGAGGCAAAAGGTTTTCGTTTCGCTCAATTTTCATGCCGTCAACGGTAATAATCCGGGGTAAGGTACCTATTTTTTTGATGAATTGCTTTATTTGAGGGTATTCCGAAGTAAACGTCATTTCCAGGTATGATTTGACCGGTTCAGTTGGAGAAACAGCAGCCATCTTGGGAGGCGAAAAACCTCCCGGCATCTGCCCTCCACCCCCGGGAAAACCTCCACCTCCGGAAACCGCCCCCGGGGCTCCGGAATTTTGAGACGCCGGACTCATTTGCTGGGAAACCGATGAAATAGAAAAAGAAACATCCCTCAAGCCGACCTCTCCGCCTAAACGGGTAAGAGATTTAATGACCGACAAAGGCTGCTGCTCATTAATAGGAATCATTTTCCCCAGTTCAAGTTCTTTTTCCTGCATCTGCGCTGCCTTAAGTTCAAGCTGTTCCGCCTGCCTGCTCGAACTCTTAGCGCTTTGATAATCTTTCTTTTTTTCTTTTAGTTCATTCGATAATGCTATATGTTTGTTCATTACCAGAACAAAAACAGAAATAGACGCGACAACTCCCAAACCCAGCAGAATAGTGATCAAAATATCCGTTTTTTTGCGCATGTTTTCTTTCTTGTTTATTAACGGGCAAGCCGCTCACTTCTTACTGCCCCCCTACGCCGCGAAAGGCATTAAAAACAGCCTATTTCACCGTAAAATCCGCGGTCACGACAAAATCCCTGTCTGACTCCTGATCTATCTGCACCTCACTGGTGCCGCCCCCAAACTGAGGAGAAACTTTTTCGAATTTTAACGGTGTAATTTCAATATTACTGAAATACGGCAACGCGACCAGGTTCTTTTTAAACTGATCTACTATTGTTAACGCATTCTCGTAATCGGCATACACAATGGCTTTAATTTCAACTTTCCCTAAACCTAACTTAAAACTTGTAAGATACACTTTATCAGGAATAATCTTTTTCAGATCATTTAACGGAGCCAAAACAAGAAGCCGTTTCTGGGACAGAGATTCCGACAGAGAAAGCCTCTGCTCAAACAATTTTTCTCTTTGAGTCAAATCTTTCAACCGGCCGCTGGTGCGTTTAAATCTTTCAAGATCAAAACCCGTCTTTTTAATATTGTTGGATAATGAGACACTGCTTATTATCGTTTGCAGGGTCAAAAAGCCGAACACCGCTATCAACAAAACCAAAGTAGTAACAATAAAAATCCGGCGCTTCTCCGCAAGTTCTCTCTGACGAAGGTCTAACGGAACAAAATTAATGGTATCATGGCGTTTTGATTTCACGCCCAGGCTTAAAGCAAGCGCCACCGCGCTGGATAAAACAGGAGAAGAAACTTTGTCTGTAATCTTTTGTTTATCGGGAGGGACTTCAATCCCCTCAAACGGCAGGACTGTTTTACACATGCCGCCGATCTGGGAAGTCAGGATCTCAAACAAATTGCCGATATGGCATCCTCCGCCGATAAAATTAATATATTCTATTCTCCTGCCGCCGGATTGTTCTTTGTAATATGATAATGACCTGCGTAATTCGTGGAGTATTTTATCAATGTGCCCCTGCCACAGCATGCGTAATTCCAAAAGATTTATTTCTTCGGGAACTCCGCTTTCCTGGGTTTTTATGCTCGACTCATATTTCTGCCGCATGATTTCTTCCGCCACGGCGACCTTGTCTTTGAGGTTAAAATTAACTTCGGGCACACCCTTAGCTTTGATCTCCTCTTCTATCCGCTGTTCGGATAAACCAAGACGCTGAGCGAAATCCTGGATAACATCCTGTACACCGTACATGGTATTACGGAAAAAATTCAATTCGCCTTCCCGAAAAATAGAAATACTGAAAGACGTAAGCCCTAAATCAACAACCGCCATATCAATGTCTTTTTGAGAGTTCTCCTGAGAAAAAACGGGAAGAAGGGAAAATGTAAAACTCGAAGGAATAATCAAAGACGGGATGATATCGACATTCTTAAAAACATCTATAAGACGCTGTATGTACACCTTATCTGTACGCACAACCAAAACTTCAAAGCGGGTAACTACATTTACCATCCGTTCTCCCAAGAGAAAACACTCGAACACATGATTCGGCCCGCTTGCGGGGATCATTTTTCTTTTAGCCTCATTAACCGCGGCCGCTTTTAACTCTTTTGTGCCCATTATAGGCAGAAAAATAGACAAGATCGAAATTGAAGCCGGGGGAAGATTTAAAGCGACTCGCGACTGGCGAAGCTTGCTGACGGGAATAACTTTGGTAACTTCCTGTAAAAAGATTCTGGAATCAATTTGCTGCTGGGCGTTTTCCCCTAATTCAAGAGGGGTGGGAAATATGCAGGAATCCACATACGTCATTTTAGGATTAGCCTCTAAAATCACGAGTTTCGTGCTTTTGCTTCCGATATCTATCCCCACATACGTGCCTGCCATTATATCAATCCCCGCCAATTTTATTAATGATTGAGATCAAGGGTAAAAACACGGAAATTGCGATACCTCCGACAACCGTACCCATAACCACGATCATTAACGGTTCAAACATTGCAAACATTTTTTTAATCGTCGCGGGCACTTCTTTATCATAATACCCGTTCACTTTTTCCAAAACTTCGCTTAAAGAACCTGTTTGTTCCCCCACATTGATCATGCGGATAACCAGAGAAGGAAATTCCCCGGAATTCTCCAAGGACGTGGATATCCGTTCTCCGGCGTTCACATAATCCTGGGCTTTTCTCACCGACGTATATAAATATTTGTTACCGAGAACATCCGCTCCCATGCCGAGTGCATTATATACCGGCACGCCGGCCCGTAAAGAAAGAGAAAACGTATGGCAGAACCTGGATAAGGCTATTTTCATGAATAAATTGCCGAGCACCGGGACTTTAAGCTTAAACTTGTCTACCGCGTATCCGCCTTTTTCCGTGGACATAATATATTTCATAAGAACACCACTTAAAAAAATCCCGATTATCACCATCCACCAATAGCGCCGGAATATCTGACTGATCAGCAAAACGATCTGCGTTGGTAAAGGAAGTGAAACCCCCAATTCCGCGAACATAGGCTCGAACTTAGGAATAAC
>JAQUMS010000069.1 GCA_028717985.1 Candidatus Omnitrophota bacterium | reverse complement strand
CGGAAAAAAAGATTTCCTGCCGCTTATGAAGAAAGCTTTTGAACTTGCGGGTTTCAGCGAAGAAAAAAAAGAATGTGAGACTATGACAGGGTTTGGGCATAAAGCTTTGGAAAACGCCGCGGGAGCGGTGGTTGAGCTGGTCAAACAGAAAAAAATCAGGCATTTTTTTCTGATCGGCGGATGCGACGGCGCGAAACCCGGCAGGAATTATTATACTGAATTTGCCCAGAAAGTTCCGTCCGATTGTGTTATTATTACGCTTGCCTGCGGAAAATTCAGGTTTAATAATCTTGATTTCGGGGCTATTGAAGGGATCCCCAGGCTTCTTGATTGCGGCCAGTGTAATGATGCGTATTCCGCGATCCGGATCGCGACAGCATTGGCTCAGGCGTTTAATTGCGGCGTGAATGATCTGCCGTTATCCCTTATCCTTTCCTGGTATGAACAAAAAGCAGTCGCTATATTACTGACATTACTTTCACTGGGCATTAAAAATATACGTCTGGGCCCGACACTTCCGGCGTTTGTGTCGCCGAATGTTTTTAAGGTCCTGCAGGATAATTTCGACATTAAGCCTATTACTACGGTTGAAGAGGATATGAAGGCGATTTTTGGGTAAATAGCGCGGTTGCAAAGCGCCATTGAGTTTGAAATTTTCTATTTCCTTTTTAGATATTAAGAGTATAATCGATTTAATATAAATCTTTTTAAAAAAGCTGTTAAACCCTTGTTAAAACAATAAAGTCACGAAGGAATCGTTTGTGTGTTTAATGCGCGAATATCGATTCCTCACGATGACTTTTTATGCTTTTATGCCTAAAACGACATTAAAAATAACTCTGCTTGAAATGAGCGGGAAGGCTCTGGAGCTTATTTATGCCGCGTGCCGGCAGTGTTATTCTGAAAAATCTGCTTCTGATATTTTTCTTTCGTGTGCCGATAAGCCCGAAACAGTAGTTGCTTTTATCAAGAAAGTTGTTTCATCCGGGCATGAAAGTCCGCTGGAGCACGTGAAATTTACCTTCGCTGTAGAAGGCGTTTCCCGCGCGTTGACACACCAGTTGGTCAGACACAGGCTCGCGTCTTATTCCCAGCAAAGCCAGCGGTATGTCCGGGAAAACGATTTTGATTATATTATACCGCCTTCCATTGAGGCCAATAAACAGACGCGCGATGAGTTTGAAAAAGTGATGCGGGAGATTCAAAAAAGCTATTCAAAATTGTTGGAAATTATGTCCGCTGAAGAAGGGGTACGCGGGGAGTCGGCAAATCAGGATGTCCGGTTTGTTTTGCCCCAGGCCGCGGAGACCAAAATTGTAGTTACTATGAATTGCAGGGAACTTTTGCATTTTTTCAAACACCGGTGCTGCGCGAGGGCGCAATGGGAAATACGCGCGTTGGCCAATGAAATGTTGTCGATCTGTAAAGAAAAGCTTCCTGCTGTTTTTACAGGCGCGGGAGCGAAATGCGAAGATTTAGGCTATTGTCCTGAAGGCGAAAAATTCTGCTGCGGGAAATTTCCCTTAAAAGAAAAAATTTTAGGCGCACAATAACTTCGAGGAATAAAATGGAAACCATTGTATCCGGTGATTTGCGGAAAACCCCTCTTTATGAGGAGCATTGCGCGCTCAAAGCCAAAATGGCTCCTTTTGGCGGATGGCTTATGCCAATCCAGTATGAGGGAATTATCGCTGAACATGCGCATACGCGGAGCACAGTAAGCGTTTTTGATATTTGCCATATGGGCGAATTTATGCTTGAGGCTGATCCCGTTGCAAGCGGTCTGGACCGGATTGTGACGCAGGATATTGTTTCTATGCCTGAAGGAACGTGCCGGTACGGTTTTATGTTGAATGAACAGGGCGGCATAGTCGATGATCTGGTTGTTTACCGGCTGGGGAAAACTTCCTGGATGCTGGTTGTTAATGCCGCCACTACCCCTGCAGATGAATTGCACTTAAAGCGGTATCTTATCGGACCCCATAGACTTACTAACGCGTCGAATGATTTAGGAAAACTGGATATACAGGGCCCGGGGTCAACGGAAGCATTGCAAAAGTTAGTAGGAGAAGGTGTCGCAAAACTTTCATATTACACCTTTGGTAAATTTACTTTGCGTAAAGAAAATGTTATAATAAGCCGGACCGGTTATACGGGAGAACGCGGCTTTGAAGTGTATATTTCAAACGCGAATATCCGTGGTTTATGGCAGGAATTACTTAGTCTCCCCGGTGTTAAGCCCGCGGGTCTTGGCGCGCGGGATACTCTTCGGCTTGAGATGTGTTACCCCTTATACGGACAGGACATTGATGCCAGCCGGAATCCTTTAGAAGCGGGATTGGGAAATTTTGTCGATTTCTCCAAGGATTTTATCGGTAAGAAAGCATTACAAGCCGTTAAAACACAGGGGATACGGGAGCGGCTTATACCTTTTATTGCCGATTCACGCCGTTCTCCCCGGCATGGGTTTGGGATTTATGTTAATGGGGTAAAAACCGGAGTGGTAACAAGCGGGTCTTTTTCTCCCAGCCTTGCTTTAGGTATTGGTATGGGGTATGTTGCTATGCCGCTTGATGCCGGATCAAAGATAGAAATTAAAGACGGGGCCGTGGAAATTTCCGCCGCTGTCGCGAAACGCCCGTTATATACTAAAGGAACCGCTCGTAGTTAATGGAGGCCTCGATGAATGTGCCGCAAAATCTTTTGTATACCAAAGAGCATGAATGGGTTCGTATTGAAGGTAAAATCGCGTATATCGGTATTACAGAATACGCTCAGTCCTCATTAGGGGATATTACATTTGTGGATCTGCCTAAAAAAGGGGCTGTAGTTGAACAATTTAAATTTTGCGCCACTGTTGAGTCGGTCAAGGCAGCGTCCGATGTGTACGCGCCTCTTTCGGGGACTGTCACCTCGATAAATGAAGAATTATCCGCTCATCCGGAATTAGTGAATCATTCCCCGTATGAACAGGGTTATTTTTGTGTTATCGAAATAAAAGACGCGTCGGAAAAAACAAAACTTTTGAATGCCGACGCGTATCGAACATATATAGAAGGATTGGCCGCATGAGTTATTCCGCGCTTACTAAACAGGATATTCAAGAGATGCTTCGCGCGATAGGGGTTTCTTCCGTTGAAGAATTGTTCAACGATATCCCCCAGGCACTGCGTCCGCGTTCATTCAATATTCCCGCGGGCAAATCGGAATTTGAAATTACCGAATATTTGAAACGTCTTGCTTCTAAAAACGCCGTTAATTTAGTGAATTTCGTAGGCGCGGGGTTTTATGACCATTTTATTCCCGCAGCTGTTGACGCTATCGCCGGACGTTCTGAATTTTACACTGCGTATACGCCATACCAACCGGAATGTTCTCAAGGGTGGCTGCAGGCCATTTATGAATATCAGAGTATTATCTGTGAATTAACCGGTTTGGATGTCTCTAACGCGTCTCTTTACGACGGGGGAACTGCTTTGTATGAAGCGGCGATGATGGCGGTCCGTTTTACCGGCAGGAAAAAGATTATCATGGACAGCGGTATAAGCCTTATTTACCGGACCATGCTTTATACATATACATCGAATCTTTCGATTGATTTTGTGGAAATTTCCGTTGTCCACGGACAAAGCGCCCGGGAAGAACTTTTAAAACATCTTGATGATAAAACAGCGGCTGTCATTACCCAGAACCCGAATTTTTTCGGAGCGGTTGATGATCATTCTGATGTGGTTGCTAAAGCACATGCTGTCGGAGCATTGGCTATTCAGTCGGTTTATCCTCTTGCTTTGGGTATTCTGAAGTCGCCGGGAGAGATGGGTTTTGATATTGCCGTGGGCGAGGGCCAGAGTTTAGGTATTCCTTTGTCGTTCGGCGGCCCCTATCTTGGTTTTATGGCTGTTAAAAAAGAATTAATCCGCCAGATGCCGGGACGGATCGTCGGTGCGACTACTGATAAGGATGGTAAACGGGGATTTGTTTTGACTTTGCAGACGCGTGAACAGCATATCAGAAGGGAAAAAGCTACGTCAAATATCTGTTCCAATGAAGCATTGTGCGCGTTACGGGCAACAGTGTACGTGTCCCTTATGGGAAGAGACGGGTTTAAAGAATTAGCCGAGCTTAATTACCAGAAAGCCGAATTCGCAAAAGACGTGCTTTCACGTATTCCCGGCGTTACCGTAAAACGCAGTTCTCCAACGTTTAATGAATTTACCGTAATGCTTCCAAGCAGTGCGGACGATATAGTTTATCGTATGATCGATAAAGGTTTTGCCTGCGGGTTCCCGTTGGGCAGGTTCTATAAAGGGATGGATAAATATTTGTTAATTGCCGTGACCGAAAAAAGGACAAAAGAAGAAATCCTTACTATGTCCGACAGCCTGGAGGCGTCTTTATGAAACTGATTTTTGAAAAACATAGAGAAGGAAGCCTTGGGGTGAGTATTCCGGTATCGGATGTGCCTTTATCTAAACCTCTTGACGCTCAATACAGGCGTGTTAATCAGGGAGATCTTCCCTGTGTTTCCGAATTGGATGTTGTGCGTCACTATACGAACCTTTCCCGTCTCAACTTTTCAGTTGATACGAATTTTTATCCGCTTGGCTCATGCACCATGAAATATAATCCTAAATTCACCGAACGTATTGCCGCGTTGGATGGTTTTGCGTCCATACATCCTTTGCTTCCTCAGCTGATGGGCGGAGGTATGCTTGCTCAGGGATCTTTGGAAGTGTTGTATGAAACGGAAAAATTATTGAATGAAATTACCGGCATGCGCGCGTTTACTATGCAGCCTCTGGCAGGCGCTCACGGGGAACTTACCGGGGTAATGCTTATTGCCGCGTTTCATAAAGCAAACGGCTGCAGGCGTAAATATGTGATTATCCCGGATTCATCTCACGGCACCAATCCGGCCAGTGCCGCGATCGCCGGATACCAGGTAATTGTTATTCCTACCGACGCGGAAGGGAGCATGGATTTACAGGAATTTAAAAAACATCTTAATACAGATGTTGCCGCGGTCATGTTGACGTGTCCGGATACGTTGGGTATTTTTAATCCCCGCATAAAAGAAATTGCGGATATGGCTCACGCGGTTGGCGCTCTTATGTATTACGATGGGGCGAATTTAAACGGTATGCTCGGCAAATGCAGGCCGGGCGATATAGGTTTTGATGTCGTCCATATCAACCTGCATAAAACATTCGGGACCCCTCACGGCGGCGGCGGTCCGGGGGCAGGTCCTGTCGGCGTTAATGAAAAACTTATTGAGTTCCTTCCGATTCCCCGGGTTATCCGCAGGACGGACGGGACTTTCGCGTTGGATTATCATAGGGCTAAATCCATCGGCTATATCGCTCCTTTTTACGGGAATTTCGGAGTTATACTGAGAGCGTTCGCCTATATGCTTTTGTTGGGCAAAGACGGGTTAATTCAAGCGGGAGAGTATGCAGTTTTGAATGCGAATTACTGCCGCGTGAAATTACAGGAATATTATGATCTGCCGTATCCGCGCATATGCAAACATGAATGTGTTTTTTCAGCGAGCCGGCAGATGAAAAACGGCGTGCACGCGCTTGATGTAGCCAAATACCTTATTGATAAAGGATATCATCCTCCGACGATATATTTCCCGTTGATCGTTAAAGAGGCTTTAATGATCGAGCCGACTGAAACAGAGTCTAAAGAGACTCTGGACGCGTTTATTGAAACCATGATCGAAATAGCCCGCCTTGCCCAGGAAAATCCTCAGGCTGTTACTCAGGCACCCGTTACAATGCCGGTTAAACGCCTTGATGAAACAAAAGCCGCCCGCGAGCCGAATCTCCGCTGGAAAAAATAGCTACCGCCTATGAAAACAATCCGGTTCATTAATTCCGGCGCAGGCAATCCATATTATAATATGGCATTGGATGAGACACTGTTTGAGAATTGTCTTTCAACAGGCAAGGCGTCATTGCGTTTGTACACATGGGATTCTCCGGCTTTTTCCGTTGGAGTTTCACAAAATATTCGGAATGAAATTGTTCTTGACGCGTGCCGCCGGGATAATATTCAGGTTGTTCGCAGAATTACCGGGGGAGGCGTTTTATTCCATCACGACGAAATTACGTATAGCTTTTTTTGCGCCAAAGAAGATATTAAAGAATCCGATAATATTGTAGTATCTTACCGGAATATTTGCGGTTTTTTAATGCGTTTTTATCTCAGGCTTGGTTTAAAAGCCGGTTTTTCCTGCGAGTTGCCTGATTTTGAACGGCTCCATACTTCTTCTCCGATTTGCGGCGCGTCCCATGAAAAATACGATATAATGATCCACGGCAGGAAAATCGGAGGTAATGCCCAGAAACGGAGGGGCAGGATAATTTTTCAGCACGGAATTATACCGGTGCGTCTTCATTGGGAAACGGCACGGAAATATCTGGTGCGGTGCCCGGAATCGCCGGCATTTAACGTCACCGCGCTGGATAAAGAAATGGCGTTTGTGCCGCCTTCGGAATATCTGGAGCGTGAGCTTGTCCGCGCTTTCGAGGAATCTTTCGGCATACGCTGTGTGGATGAGGCATTGTCGCAAGAAGAAGAAAAGAAATGCCGGG
>JAQUMS010000068.1 GCA_028717985.1 Candidatus Omnitrophota bacterium | reverse complement strand
CCGCGGATGTATGTGTTGCGCCGTTCCGGGATACTCCTGTTACGCGGTGCAAGAGCCCGTTGAAGATCGTGGAATATATGAGCTGCGGCAAAGCCGTGGTAGCGAGTAATGTCGGGGAAGTACCCCGTATGCTCGGAGGCGCGGGTGTTTTGGTTAAAGCCGGTGATGTCAGGTCTTTGTCGGACGGAATTGAATTACTTCTTAAAGATCCCTGTTTGCGCAAAAAACTGGGAGAATTCGCGCGGCGAAGGGCGGAAAACCGGTATAACTGGGCTCAGACAGCCCAAACACTCGTGGCGGCATATGAATCTATTTATGCAATCTAAACGGCGCGGTGACGGAAAAAAAAGAGTTATTTTTGTCACTCGCGAAGGATATACTTTATCCGGCGCGCGGGTGCGTTGTTACGGGTTTGCGCGTGAACTGCAGAAACACGGCATGGAAACCCATGTGTTTTCATTTGCCGATCACGGCGGGGCGTTATACGGAGAGCGTGAAAAAGAAATGTCCTCGCGGGAAAAACTGCGGCTTAATGTCCTGGCGTTTAAAAAGCTGAAAGCCCTGGCGGAAAATAGTTTTATTTTCATGCAGAGATTTAATTACCACAGCCTGGCGCCGTTCATTCTTTCTTTGAAAAAAAACAATACCCTGATTTTTGATGTTGATGACTGGGACATGGATGAGAATCCCCGGTATTACTGTGGTATTTTTCCCTCCTCAAAGATGGAATTTCTGGTGCGTGTATTCGCCCGGTACTCGGGCGCCTGTGTCGCCTCCAGCAGGTATTTATATCATTATCTAAAACAGTTTAACGGGAACGTGTTTTATATCCCCACAGGAGTGGATTGCGGAAAATTTTCTCCGTCAGAGCGAAGTACGACAGAAAAAACGGTCCATCTTTCCTGGGCGGGAACCGCGTATCATCCTGAAATGGGAGATAACATCACTTTTATCCTGGATTGTTTTTCTGCCCTTGCCCCCAGAAATAAAAATATTGTTTTGCATCTGGCGGGAGGCGGTGAATATTTTGACCGTCAGCGCTTGTTGATCGAACGCCATCCATTTCGTGATATGATACGCGTTGATGGATGGATCCCCCCGGATGAGATGCCGGGTTATCTGGCGGGTATGGACATAGGATATCTGCCTCTTATTCAGGATACCCGGTTTAATAAAGCCAAAAGCCCCACACGGCTTTTTGAATATATGGCAATGGCAAAACCGGTAATAGCAAGCAGAACAGGGGAAGCGAGGAAAGTCATTATACATAATAAAACCGGTTTTTTGGCTGAGGACAAAGAAAACTTTATTTCTTATTCCGAATTTTTAATAAACGACGCGGGAAAACGTTCGGAAATGGGGAATGCTGCGCGGGCATTCGCGGAAGAAAATTATTCACTCCATGTGTTGGGGGAACGTTTATACGCTATTTTACGAATGATATGAACCGTTTGTTTTCTATTATAGTTGTCACGTTTAACAGCGAAAAATATATTAAAGACTGCCTGGATTCTATTTATGCTCAGGAATGCGTAAATCCCGAGATTATCGTTGTTGATAACGGTTCCCGCGATAAAACATGCGATATTGTTCGTGATTCGTACCCGCGTGTTATTTTGATTCGCAATACCGTTAACATGGGCGCGTGCAAAGCCCGGAATCAGGGGATTGAAAAAGCGGGGGGCGAATGGATACTTATTCTTGATTGTGATGTCATTCTGGAAAAAGGTTTTTTAGAGAAAATACTTGAATACGCCGAGGCTCTGGGGCGTGAGGCGGTGGTTTTACAACCTAAGATTATGCGCCCGGACGGGAAACGGATATTTTCCTGCGGTATCCGCCGTCTCCCTTTGGGGCGTTTTACCGATATCGGGAAAGGGATGAAGGATACTAAGGTATTTAATTCTCCGGAAGAGATATTCGGGGCCTGCTGCGCGGCGGCATTATATAAGCGGTCAATTCTTGAACAGGTTAAAGAAACAACCGGATATTTTGACGAACGTTTATTCTTTCTTTTTGAAGACGTGGATCTATCCTGGAGAATAATGAATAAAGGAGGGAAGACGGTTTTTATTCCTTCGGCGCGGTGCTATCACCATGGTAACAGTTCGCAAAGTGATTTTTTTTTACGGCAGTATTTGTGCTGGAGAAACCGTAAATTTATTTTAAAGAAACAGGACTACTTAAATTTTTTCGCGGTTTGTTTTTATGATTTTCCGCGATTCCTGTGGCTGAAAATTATCAATTCCCGCTTTCGCAGCCATAACATTAGTGATATAATCCACTGAGGATATGCTTTCCTGTACCTCTTAAGGAAAGGTATAATCCAGTAAGGTTATACTTTTCTATACCGCTGAGAAAAGGTGTAATCCAGTAAGGTTATATTCACACCATATAATAAAGGATGAAAATGGATATCAAAAAAATTCTGTTAGTCAGGCCTCCCCGGTATTTATGGCCGTTTATAAATGAATCTGATAATTTTCTTCTCCCTTTAGGACTGCCGTGTATCGCTTCTTCTATCCGGGAATCATTCCCCGACATAACGGTGAAAATTATTGATTGTCCTCCGTTGAAGATCGGATGGCAGAGTTTACGAGAAATTATTAAAAAAGAACAGCCGGATATAGTGGGTGCAGGGGAAGAAGCATTGTATCATCATGAGGCCGTGCGGCTTTTTGCTCTGGCTAAGGATGTGAATCCCCGGGTTGTTACTATAGGGGGAGGTCATTTCTTTTCGTGGCTTCTTGAGCACAGCCTGAAAAATTATCCCTTGGATATTATCGTCCGTTTTGAAGGTGAGGAAACAATCAAGGATGTTATCCGGGCTTTAAGGGCATCAGCGGATTTATCTTCAGTTAAGGGGATCGCCTATAAGAAAAACAATGAGGTTTTTCAGACGCCGCTGCGCCCTATGGTGGAAGATCTTGACAGCCTTCCTTTGCCGGCGTATGACCTGATGCCGATGGGGAAATATTCGCCGTTTGGGTATTTGTGGCCTCAAAGCGCTACCCTGGAGCATTCCCGCGGGTGTATTGACCACTGTAGTTTTTGTTCTCTCTGGACCTTCTGGGGCAGGCAGATACGGACCGATATAGAAAAGGGCGAGCTGGATGTTATGCCCCGGTACAGGACTAAAAGCGTGGAGCGGACGCTGGAAGAAGTGGATATTATATATAAAAAATACAACCGGCGGTATATTATCTGGGCTGACCCGACGTTTAATGTTGACGCCAAATGGACAAATGATTTTTGCGAAGGTCTTTTAAAACGCAACTATAAAGATTTATACTGGTGGGCGTTTCTCCGCGCTGATTTTCTTCTTCGTGACGAGAAAAACGGGACCTTGGAGAAAATGGTCAAGGCGGGGCTGATACATCCGCTTATCGGGGTTGAACGAGGATGCAGCGAGGATTTGCGTGAGTTGAGGAAATCGGCGTATTCCCGGGAATTGATCAAAGAAGTTTTCTCGATTTTTAAACACAAATATCCGCATGTGTTCAGGCAGGGAACGTTTGTCACGTGCCTGCCGTTTGATACCAGGCAATCCATGCTTGATCTGGTACAATACGCGGTAGAGATCGATATTGATTATCCCGCGTTCCATCCGGTGTCGCCTGTTCCCGGGACATTTTTATACCAGCAGGTAAAGGCGTCGGGGACCCTGAAGGAAACTGACTTCAAAAAATTTGATTGGGCGACTCCCCTGATGCCGTCGGACAACGGATTGACCAAAGAAGATTTTGCCGCTTTGAATATGGAGCTGAATAAACGATATGTTCTATACCGTCCTCATTGGCTGGTTCGCGGCTTATTTTCACCCCATAAACATAAACGCGGCCTGTACTGGTTCTTTTTTATCAATACCCTGAAGATGATGGTTTTGGAGATCAGGGATGTCGTGTTCCGCCGGAAAAAAATTGAAGGTGCCACCGGATTTATGAGTTTAAGAAAACCCGTTTGGTACGAACAATAAAAATTCCCTTTAACTATACGATGCAGAAACTTATTGTGCCCACAAATTGGGATGACGCGCTTATTCCCGCGTATAAATCCCTTGGTATAAGCGAATGTTACGGTAAGCTCGCGCTTGATTTTGTCGGAGGAGGAAGAGCGGGGTTTATTTTGCCGGACGTTGGCAGGCGAAGAGTCGGGTCTCATGTGCGCCGCCTGCATGACGCGGGGATACAGTTTAATTATCTTTTAAATGCCGGATGTACGGGATTCAGGGAATTCACGCGTTCGGGGGACAGGAAACTCCAGGAGCTTCTTCGATGGCTGGAACGTATTGAAGTGGATTCTGTGACCGTTACATCTCCGTATTTCCTTCAGCTAATAAAAGACCGGTATCCCCGGATAAAAGTATGCGCATCAACCAACGCGGAAATTAATTCTCTCCAACGGGCGCTTTTTTGGGAAAAACTCGGCGCCGACCAGCTTACGTTATCGCATATTTCCCTGAACAGAAATTTCGGCCTCTTACGGTTAATACGAAAAAATGTCTCGTGTGAATTACGGCTTATCGCCAATTCAAGCTGTTTGTTCCATTGTCCTCTTTTCAGGGCGCATACTTCTTTTGACGCTCATGCTTCTCAAAGCGACTTTTTTTGCAAAGCTGGATTCTCCGCCGATTATTGCAACCTTTTCTGTAAGTTTGTGCGTCTGTCCGACCCGGTCCAGTTCATAACCTCCCAGTGGATCAGGCCCGAGGATCTGGGCGTGTATGAATCGATCGGGATTGACGCTATCAAATTGATTGACCGCCGGTGCTCCACGGACGCGTTAATTGAAATATGCACCCGGTATTCCCAGAGACGGTATGAAGGAAACCTGGTTGACCTTTTGCCGACATTCCACGGTAAATCTCCGGCAAACAAGAACACTTTTTTTCTTAAATGCAGGTATTTTTTCCATCCAAGGGAATTTAATCTTTTTAAAATACAGGAAATCGGCGCGCTGGTAAAGAATGTAGATATTTTTATAGATAACAGGAAACTGGATAATTTTAGCGATAAATTTATCCGCGAAGATTGCGCCTCCCGGGATTGCGGCAGCTGCGGGTATTGCGCAAAAATCGCTGAAAGGGTCTTAAGCTATGACCGTGATTATCTGGAAAATTTGAAATCCCGCCATAAGAAATTCCTGGATGATTTTGTACGCGGCAATGTTTTTCACTATACCTGATCGGGAAAATTTAAACTATGAAATTAATCGTTCCTACTAACTGGCAGGAAGACCTGCTTGATACTATCCGCCTGGATTCCGTAGCTGAATTATACGGCAAAGCCAACAGCGATATTATAGGCGGAGGAAGAGGCTCGTGTGTTATCCCCGATCCGTCTCGGCGGATTATTGAAAAACAGATACGGCAAATCGTTTCCCGGAAAATCGGTTTTAATTATTTATTGAATGCTACCTGCATAGCTGATCGCGCTGACGTTTCTTCAGGGGTGAAGGAAATTGAGGACCTTCTGGGTTGGCTTGTAGACTGCGGGGTTTCATCGGTTACTGTTTCCAGCCTTTCACTGCTGAAATTCATAAAGCGCGCGTATCCGTCATTGCGGGTGTGCGTGTCAACACAGGTTGGGGTAAGAGATTGGCAGTCCGCGACACAGTGGGAGGATTGGGGAGCCGACGCGATAACACTTTCATTCGTGGATGTGAACCGTGATTTTAAGTCTCTTCGAAGAATCAGAATGGCGGTCAGGTGTGATTTACAGCTGATAGCCAATCTGGATTGCCTGTATGGGTGTCCTTATTTCCGGTATCACGCCCATGTGACATCGCACGCTTCACAGAGCAGGCATCCCAGCAGGGGATTTGTCATTGATTATTGTTTCTTGAAATGCAATACCATCAGGTTTCGCGATCCCGTTGAATTCCTGCGTTCCGGTTGGATACGTCCCGAAGACGTTCATTATTATGAATCCGCCGGGATCAACGCCTTGAAACTCGTTAACCGTACAATGCCCACGCATAAAGTGCGTTTGGTAGTGGACGCGTACACGCGCGGAACATATAAAGGCAATCTTCTGGATCTTTTTTCGGATCCTTCCCGAAACGTGGGTTATAAGAAATTCCGGAACTTCAAGTTTTATATACGGCCGGACGCGGTGAATATTCTTAAACTGTGGCGGTTCCGCGGTTTGTTTATTCCCCGAAAAATTTTCATCGATAATTCCGTGCTTGACGGATTCCTGGAACATTTCCAGGAGAGCGATTGTTCTTCCCGTGATTGCCGGAAATGCGGGTATTGCGCTTCCTGGGCGGATAAAGTTATCAGATTCGATCCTGTTTACAGGGATATGATGCTTCACGCGCTGGAGAAAAACCTTGATTCCGCGGTCACCGGGGAGATATTCTCATGAAAATTTTTCTGCCTACCGGATGGAATGACAGCCGGATTCATATGTGTGCGCCGGGAGAGCCGCAGAGTATTGCATACGCTTCGTATGCCGCCGCGTGGCTGGTGAACGTTCCCGAAGAGGCAATGAAACGAAAATTGTCCGCGCATATTCAGGGAGTTAAAAAACTGGGGGCAATGTTTAATCTTTCTCTTGACCACCTGTGTTTTAACAATCAAGAATTCACCAGGAGCGGTTTTTCTCGTCTTACGGGCATGCTTGACTATT
>JAQUMS010000067.1 GCA_028717985.1 Candidatus Omnitrophota bacterium | reverse complement strand
CCTTTCCGCCGGCACTGATTTGGTTATTCTGCGTAAAAGAGTAGGGATGGTTTTTCAACGGCCCAATCCTTTTCCGTTATCAGTGTATGAAAATATTGCGTTCGGTCCCAAGGTCCATAATTCCATAAAAAAGTCCGAACTTGACGGTATTGTCGAAGATAGCCTGAAATCCGTTCTTTTATGGAAGGAATTGAAAGATAAACTTTTAAAGTCGGCTTTGCGTTTATCTCTTGAACAGCGCCAGAGGTTATGCATTGCCCGTTTACTCGCGGTAAAACCTGAAATTCTTTTAATGGATGAACCATGTTCTTCTTTGGATCCTCAGGCCACTGCCCGGATCGAGGAATTGATGCGTGAGCTGAAAAAGAATTATACGATAATCATTGTGACTCATAATATGCAGCAGGCCGCGCGTGTTTCAGATGATACCGGTTTCATGCTGTTGGGCGAACTCGTTGAATTCGGAAAGACAGAAAATATTTTTACCAGGCCTCAAGAGAGGCGTACGGAAGAATACATTACCGGAAGGTACGGATAAACGATTTAATGCTGTACAGAAAAAAGGTTTTAATAATGAATACTCCTTGCTTAAACATTCCGAAAATCTCTATGATATTTTCGGAATAAGCTTCGGAGTTAAACTTTCCAGCTTCGCCGGAAAGTTTAAGGAGGTTTTGTTATGGAAAGGCATTTTGACGAAGAATTAAAAGAATTATACCAGGACATCCTGAAAATAGGAACGATGGCCCAGGAGGCGATCTATAAATCAATTGAGGCGTTAAAGAACCGCGATAAAGCGCAGGCGCTTGGCGTTATTGATTTTGATAACCAGATTGACCAGCTTGAGCTGGCGATAGACGAACGGTGTATAGATCTTATAGCCCGTTATCAGCCGCTGGCAAGCGATCTGCGGTTTATTACCACAGGCATGAAAATTAACGGGGAACTTGAACGTATCGCGGATTTGGCCGTGGATATATGCCAGAGGTCTCTGGAGATCATAGATAAGCCGTTATTAAAGCCTTTGATCGATATCCCGAAATTATCTACGATTGCCCAGAACATGGTGCGTGACGCGATAGATTCTTTTATCAAAAAGGATGTGGAGTTGGCCAAGCGCGTGATGTTGTCGGATGCCGAAGCGGACCAGCTTCGCAACCGCGTTCAGGAAGAACTGATAAACGATTATATGGCGAAAGACCCCAAGACAGCTGATAGGGCTGTTCAGCTGCTTTTGATCGCGCGGTATCTTGAAAGGATATGTGATCATACTACCAATATTGCCGAAGATGTGATTTATATGGTGGAAGCGAAAGTTGTGCGTCATCATAGAGAAGACCTGTAAACCATACCGGCTGGTATATTCATCAAAGGGGCGCGTTTAACAAAACGCGCCCCTTGTATTCTCTCATCTTGCGCGGGGCCTTTATTCAGGATATAATGACGAAGTATATGGTTGTTTTTTATGCCGGCGGGTTTAAAACAAGGAGAGGTATGCTGTCAAAAGTTAAAACATTCCTTCAAACAGATATCTGGAGGATCCATTCCAAAAAACTTCCCCGGAAACAGTTGTTTCTGATAAAGCACCTCAGGGTTTTAGTCCTTGCCGTGCGTGAATTTTACGGCAATAAATGCCAGTTAAGCGCGTCGGCTTTGACGTTTTATTCACTGCTTTCCATCGTTCCGGTTGCCGCGATGGCGTTTGGTATTGCCAAAGGTTTTGGATTTGAGAAGATACTTGAAAAACAGTTATTGGAGAAATTCCCCGGGCAGGAAGCGACCCTGATGCAGGTTATAAGTTTTGCCAATAATCTTCTTGAAGACACTAAGGGCGGATTAATCGCCGGCATCGGAGTGATCATGCTGTTCTGGACGGTTGTTAAAGTTTTAAACAGCATTGAAGAATCGTTTAACGAAATATGGGGAGTTAAACGCGGCCGTACCTTAGGCAGGAAAATCAGCGATTATCTTTCCATGATGCTGATCTGCCCGTTTTTAGTTATCGCCTCAAGCGGTCTTACCGTGTTCATTCGGACCCAGATCACACTGATAGCCGGAAAACTTTTAGCTATCGGGTCCTTAAGCCATGCCGTCTTTTTTCTTTTGAACCTGCTTCCGTTTGTTATGGTCTGGGTTTTATTTACCTTTATTTATATTTTTATGCCCAATACCAAGGTTACTTTGAAATCGGGCCTTTTGGGTGGGATTATCGCCGGGACTATTTACCAGATTGTCCAGTGTATTTATATCACTTTCCAGGTGGGAGTGGCAAATACCAACGCTATTTACGGGAGTTTTGCCGCTTTGCCGCTGTTCTTGATATGGATGCAGTTAAGCTGGAGGATCGTCTTGTTCGGGACGGAAATAGCGTTCGCGCACCAGAACGTTGATACATATGAATTTGAGCATGACTGCCTTAATGTCAGTTATTCGTTTAAACGCCTGCTTTCTCTGCAGATTGTAGCTGTTCTGTCCAAGCGTTTTTCCGCGGGGCAGAAGCCGCTTACCGCGGCGCATATCTCCGATTCCCTTGAAATTCCTATACGGTTAGTAAGCGATCTGCTTTTTGAACTGGTGGAAACCGGAATTGTTTCGGAGATCAGAGAACGGGATTTCAGGCAGGTTTCGTATCAGCCCGCGCGGGATATTAATGTGCTGACCATTCAGTACGTAGCGGATGCTTTAGATAATAAAGGGACGAGCGATATTCCGATCGCGCGGACTGAGGAATTGCGGAAGCTTAGCGAATCATTTGAGAATTTCAGTGAACTTATCCGTAAATCACCGTCCAATAAATTGTTGAAAGAACTATAATATTCATACTATGAGTACTATACAGGCAATAATCAGTATCCTCAAAAAAGAATATCCTGGTGCCGCGATAGCGTTGCATTATGCTGATCCGATGCAGCTTCTGGTGGCGACTGTTCTTTCCGCCCAATGCACGGATGTCAGGGTGAATATAGTTACGGCGGAATTGTTTAAGAAATACAAGACCGTGAAGGATTACGCGGCGGCGGACCTGAAAACATTTGAAAAAGAAATTTATTCCGCGGGATTTTACCATGCTAAAGCCAAAAACATTATTGCCGCGGCCCAAAAAATCGTACAGGAATTTAACGGAAAAGTACCTGAGTCCATGAAAGAGTTGATACAACTTCCCGGTGTCGCGCGTAAGACCGCGAATATCGTTCTTTATAACGCCTTTGGCAAAACATCCGGTATTGCGGTTGATACACATGTGTTACGGCTCAGCCAGAGGCTGGGATTGACCGGGCATGATACTCCGGAAAAGGTTGAGCAGGATTTGATGCGGCTTATACTTAAAAAAGAATGGGGGCATTTTTCTTACCTTCTGATTGAACATGGGAGAAAAATATGCGCGGCTAAAAAACCGAAATGCCCTGAGTGTGTCCTGGGCGCGTTGTGCCCTTCGAAGAAAAAATTTTACCCCGGCCTTAAATGAAAAAACATCCCACGACGAAATTTACTGAATTAAAAGGCGTATTCAAAAAACTGCACGGCCCCCGCGGCTGTATGTGGGACCGGGAACAGACGCATCGGTCTCTGGTTCCGCATCTCAAAGAGGAAGTCGGCGAATTTATCGCCACGGTGGGTAAACGCGATTATGCTCACACGAAGGAGGAACTGGGTGATTTGCTTTTGCACGTGATGTTCAATGCCCGGATC
Organism: Candidatus Omnitrophota bacterium; assembly: GCA_028717985.1. Taxonomy (GTDB): domain Bacteria; phylum Omnitrophota; class Gorgyraeia; order Gygaellales; family Profunditerraquicolaceae; genus STD1-16. The sequence continues at coordinate 2,961 of JAQUMS010000067.1, read as the reverse complement.
GCTTCGAAAAATAAGAAGTTCACCATAGAGGATGTGATTGACGGGCTTATCCGTAAATTAAAACGCCGCCATCCGCATGTCTTCGGCAAAACAAAAGTTTCTTCCACCAGAGATATCATCAAAAACTGGAATGATATCAAAAAAATTGAAAAACAGCGAAAAAAAAGACGGGCGTTTGCTCAAAAACGCGCGCAAAAAACTTAATACATTAGAGAAAATCCTTTGCCGTATGGGGAGTGTTGTAATCGCTTTTTCAGGAGGCGTGGACAGTTCTTTTTTATTGAAAACGGCGAAACATATTTTGGGGGATTCGGTTATCGCCGTAACCGGTGATTCGGAAGTTTTTCCTTCCCGTGAATTGAATGAAAGCAGGCGCGTTGCGCGGTTTCTCTGTGCCGGCCATCGTATCGTAAAGACGCGGGAACTGGAAAACAAGAATTTCGCCGCTAATCCTCCGGACAGGTGTTACTATTGCAAAAAGGAATTGTTTTCCAGCCTGAAAAAGATCGCGGCTCAGCGTAAGATCGCGTTTATCGCTGACGGACTGAATACCGATGATTTAAAGGATTTTCGCCCCGGAACAATCGCCGCGAAGGAATTCGGAGTCCGTCATCCTCTTCAGGAAGCGGGGCTTACAAAAAAAGATATCCGTTTACTTTCCCGTACAATGGGATTGCCTACCTGGAATAAGCCTTCGTTTGCCTGTTTGGCCGGCAGGTTCCCATACGGCAGGATGCTTAACAGAGAGGGAATACGGCGCGTGAACCGGGCTGAAGAATTCTTGATGAAGAAGGGCGTCAGTCAGTGCAGGATACGAGTATACGGCGAGTTAATACGGATAGAAGTTGAGCCTGCGGATTTCTCACTTTTTTTAAAAGATAAAGAACGGAATTGTATTGTGAAATATCTGAAGAAACTCGGGTATACGTATGTAACCCTTGATCTGCAGGGATACAGGACCGGAAGTATGAATGAAATTCTGGGAAAGGAAATAACTGGTGCGGCGACAAGAAATTGAAAGCATCTTTAAAAAAGTTAAAGACGGGTCTCTTGACGTGCCCGAAGCGATGAAAAAGTTCAGGCACGCGTATTTTGAGGATTTGCGTTTTGCCAAAGTTGATACGCACCGCGATATCAGGCGCGGGTTCCCGGAAGTTATTTTTTGCCAGAATAAAACTCTTTCCCAGATACGGAAAATTGCCGAACGGATGTTTGCCGGTTCGAAATTTGTAATGGCCACTAAGGCGGGAAAAGAGGTTTATGAAGTTCTGAAGTCTTTAAGTCCCTCCGCGGAATATTTTGAATCCGCCAGGATTGTTATTATCGGGAAAAATAAAAAGAAGGCATCAGGTAAGCCGGTTTTGGTCATTAGCGCCGGGACATCTGATATTCCCGTCGCGGAAGAAGCGGCAATAACCGCTGAGATCCTTGGCGCGCGCGTGGACCGTTTGTTTGATGTCGGAGTGGCGGGCCTGCACCGGCTTTTGAACCATAAAGAAAAAATCTTAAATGCCGGCATTATTATTGTTGTTGCGGGAATGGACGGGGTTTTGCCCAGCCTGGTGGGGAGTTTGGTTGATGTTCCTTTGATTGCCGTGCCGACAAGCGTGGGGTACGGTTCCAGTTTTAAGGGGCTTTCAGCACTGTTGACGATGCTTAATTCCTGTGTTCCTGGTATCGCCGTGGTAAATATAGACAATGGTTTTGGAGCGGGATATTTCGCAGGAATCATGCTTAAAAATAAGAGATAACCATGAAAATAGCGTATTTTGATTGTTTTTCCGGGGTAAGCGGGGACATGCTTATTGGTGCTTTGCTCGATGCCGGATTATCTTTGAACGCGTTAAAGAAAGAATTGCGCAAAATTGACGTGCCGGGATATTCGTTGTCCGCGGTGAAAACCGAACGTAGGGGGATAGCCGGCACAAAATTCACGGTAAAAATTAAAAATTCCCACCTGCATCATGATCCTTCGCGCGTCAAAGCCCTGATAAAAAAAAGCGGGCTTTCCGAAGGTATTAAAACAAAAGCCATAGAAATATTTGATGATTTGGCTCTCTCTGAGTCCGTGGTCCACAACCGCGATAAAAAAGATATTTTTTTGCATGAGATAGGAGACACAGACGCCATTATTGATGTTACCGGGGTGTTAATCGCCCTTGAATTGTTTGGGCTCGAAAAAATATATGCTTCTTCTTTGAATATCGGAAGCGGTTTTGTTTTGTGCCGCCACGGGACATTGCCGGTGCCTGCCCCCGCCGCGGGATTTCTGCTTAAAAATATTCCTGTTTATTCCAGCGGTGTTGCCGGCGAACTGGTAACTCCTACCGGTGCGGCGGTTATGAAAAATATCGCCTGTAATTTCGGACCCATGCCGGAGATGGTTATCAAAAATATCGGGTATGGGGCGGGAGACGCGGATTTACCTGTTCCGAACCTCCTGAGGGTTTATATCGGGGAGAAAGCGGCTGGAACGCGGGGAAATACCGATGAGATTATGGTTATTGAAACCAATATTGATAATACGTCTCCGGAGATAATCGCGTACGCGTTCGAATTATTGTTCAAGGAGGGGGCGGTTGATGTTTTTATGACGCCTATTTTTATGAAGAAAAACCGTCCGGCGTATATGCTGAGTGTTTTATGCCGGCGTGAAATAGCTGAAAAAATAGCCGGATTGATCTTCAGGGAGATCCCTACATTCGGTGTCCGTATGTATCCGGCGGATAGGATGAAGTTGCTGAAACAGCCAAGGGAAATTTCTACTTCCCTGGGGCGCGTCAGGGTCAACGCGGGAGTATTGAACGGAATTGTTACGAGCGTAATTCCTGAATATGAGGATTGTAAAAAAATAGCCGAAACAAAAAAAATCCCGTTAAAGCAGGTGTTTGAAGCCGTTCATAAAAGTCTCGGGGAGAAAAAATCATGGCACGATTGATAAAAAAATCCAAATTACTTGGG
>JAQUMS010000066.1 GCA_028717985.1 Candidatus Omnitrophota bacterium | reverse complement strand
AGCCTTACCATGAAATAATGGTGTTTTCCCGGCATCCGGTATGTACGCGGGATTAACTAAAGAAAATACATAATGTATGAACGTAAACTCGCGCGCAGGGAATGGTATTTATAATTTCCTTCACATGAACCGTTGTGTGACTTTTTTTTTGATAGTATTTTATCTTGCCGCGGGTTTTTTTCTGCTTGGCCCGTACCGGTATGAGATAGACCCCGACGGTATCTCGTATATTTCGATCGCCCAAAAATATATGCGGGGGGAAATCCATGATGCGGTAAACGCCTGCTGGGGGCCGTTGTACTCCTGGCTGATGGTCCCTTTTTTGATGGCGGGTATTGATCCTTTGCTCGCATCGAAAATCCTCGGCGTTTGTATCGGCGCGTTTTCTTTATACGGATTTATTCTTTTGAGCGCCAAATTTGAGATCAAAGCCGGTATCAGAAATATCCTGCGTATAGCCGCAATACCCATTTTGTTGAATTACGCGTTAACTCTTACTACCCCGGATCTGCTTGTGGTGTGCATAGTCATGTTTTATTGTACTCTTGTTTTTGACCGCGGCTATCCGTCATCCTCGATGTTTTCCGGTATCCTCTGTGGCCTGGCGGGAGCGGCAGGGTATCTGGCAAAAAGTTATATGCTGCCTTTTTTTATTGTCCATTTTTCGGTTATGAACGCGGTGTGGTTTGCAAAAGAGGGGACTCCGGGTATAAAAGCGAATATCGCCCGGACGTGGATGTGGGGAATGTGTGTGTGCGTGCTTATAAGCGGTATGTGGATCGGAGCATTATCCCAGAAATACGGTTACGTTACGTTCGGTACCGCGGGCAGATATAATTTTGCCAGGACCGGGCCGGGGATGAAGGGCGATACAATGCTTTCCATGGGCCACGCCATGCTGCACGACGGTTTTTTGAATATGCCGAACCGTACCGCTATCAACGCGTTTGAGGATCCTTCTTATTTTGACAGAAAGTTTTGGAATCCGGTTAAAAATTTTCACCATTACCTTTCAGTGCTGTTAATTAATGCGCAAGCCGCTGTGGCGGCTTTTATCACATTTTCACCTTTGTCGGGGGCGGTTCTTCTTTTTTCTTTGTTTATTTTTGTTTCCGGCATCCAACGTCGTTCGCCTTCAGGATTTTTAACCGGGGTATTGCTTATGACCGCGGGAATTTGGACGCTGGGGTATATGCTGGTTGTGGTGGAAGAACGGTATTTATGGATAAATAACTTTTTTCTTTTGTGCCTGGCGGGAATTTCTTTTGGAGAAATGGGAAGGTATTGGCCGCGCGCGGTATATAAAAGTATTATCGCCGTTACCGTGATTTCTTTTTTATTTGCCCCGGTCAAAAATCTTATAATGAGGTATAACTGCGGGAGAGATATCCGCGAGTTAAGCGAACAATTAAAGATGAGCGGTGTCAGAGGCGCGTTCGCTTCCAGCACGCACTGGTATTTGAATTATTACTTGGCGTATCATTTGCAGTCGCGGTATTACGGCGTATCCAACAATTTGTATGATTGTGACCGGTTGAAAAACGAATTGGAGAAACGGCATTGCGATTATTTTTTTGCCTGGGATGATTCCGATGAAGCGGGCTGCTTTTTTTTAAAAGACAAAACCGTATTTTCGCGCGGTATCATTTTAGAGGGAGTAAAACATACCGTGACGGTATACAAGACGGGAAATTGGAAAGAATGAACCGGTTTTTTTTAAGGTGCGGAAAAATATTTGATATGGCGAGGACCTTCGGTAATGTGCTTGAAGGCCGGCCGGTTCTCACTGTTTTTGACGTCACGAAGCTCTGCCAGCAGCGATGCCCGATGTGCAATATCCGGAAAGAACGATGTTCTCATCTTGCACTTGATAGCATACGCGAACATGCTGAAAACCTTCGGCGGTTCGGGATACGCTATGTTTTTCTACAGGGAGGCGAACCCACCCTGAGAAATGATCTTATAGCTATTATAGATATTTTTAATGAAAATAATATTAAGCCGACGGTTATATCCAACGGGGTTTTATTTCCTTTCGAGCTCGCTGAGGCCATCGCGCACAGAAGGTGCAATCTGAGCGTCAGTCTCGATACGCTCGACAGGGAAAAATTCAGGAAAATACGGGGTACTGATGATTTTGATTCCGTTATCCGGACTATTACAAACGCGGCAAAGATTAAAAACAAACACGGGAATTGGTCGATTGTAACTACAGTTACGGGTCTTTCAACACTTGATGAGATTAAAAAACTTGAACAGTTCGCGCGGGAAAACGGATTTATGTACGCCGTCAGGCCGTATATTGTGGTGGGCGGCGTTGCGGGCAGGAGATGTGAAGAGTTAGCCTATTCCCGGGAAAAAATTATTCCTATATTTCAATATATGTCCGATAGAGCGCGGGTGGATAATGTTCTTGCCTGTTTATTGTATGAAGAGCATATGAGATATTTGCGCGGGGAGAAAATGTCCCGGTGCGACGCGATGACGCGCAGTTTTTTACTTCAGGAAACAGGTGATTTTTCTCCGTGCATTGAACTGCCGCAGTTGAAATTTGATCTGAAAGATTTTTCGCGCGCGAAAAGAGATTACGCCGGGTTAATAGACTCGTGTAACCGGGAAAGCCCGTGTTTTTATAATTGCGGGCGGGAAACAGGCGTTGTGTGGAAAAATAAATGGAAGTTAATGGTTCGTATTTTCGATCTTATCCGTCAGATGAGCCGGTACGGTAATCTGTTTTAAGAGAAACGTATGAAAAAAATCCTACTTTTAGATCCCTTGGGGTTTCGTGTTCCGTCCGGCAGGCATTTTCATCCTTTACGTGATTGGACCGGTTCCTATATAATCGGGGATATACCTTCTCCTCCGATGGATTTGATGTATGCGGCGGCGCATGTGCGGCGGAAAGGCCATGAGGTAAAGATTATCGAAGGCAATGTGAATCATTGGGGGGCGCGGAATATGGCGCGGATAGTGCGGCGTGAATCCCCGGATTGTGTGCTTATTCCGTCCACGTATTTCAGTCTCGCGGGAGATAAACAGCTTGCCGCGTGCATCAAAGAGGAAGCCGGGGAGGTGAAAATAATTTTTTCAGGGCCGCCGGTGACCTACGATCCAGCGAGTGTTCTCAATGAAGGGGCGGCTGATTTTGCCGTTTTGGGAGAATTGGAATTGCCTCTTGCGGACATCCTGGAGGGAAAATATGAACAAAATGTCGCGTACCGTGAAGACGGAAAAATCGTGCGCACGGAAAGGGTATTGTTTGATTTGAACGGACTTCTGCCGGCGGCGCGGGATCTGGTCAATAATGCGTCATACCGGTATGCTTTTTTCAATAAACAGAATCCGGTGACTGTGATGGCGGTAAGCCGTGGGTGCGCGCATAGTAAATGCGGGTTTTGCCCGTCCGCGTTGTATAACTCCGTGCAGGTCCGGTATCGTGATTTTTCTTCCATTGCCGGAGAATTGGAGGAGATTGTCCTGAAATACGGTATCCGTGAAATTTTTTTCAAAGACCAGACTTTTACCGCGAACAGGGAATTGGTGATGAAAATGTGCGAGTATATGATTTCCCATGATTTGCGGCTTTTCTGGAGAGCTACGACGAGAGTTGATATGGTTGACAAGGAACTCCTCTCGTTTATGCGCAGAGCGGGGTGTTACCAGATTTCATTCGGTTTCGAAAACAGTTCCCAAGAATCACTTGATAAAGCGAATAAAGGTATTACCGTTGAACAATCCCGTAAGGCGGCGCTGTGGTCGAAAGACGCCGGGCTGGAGGTCCTGGGTTTTTTCATGTTCGGGCTGATGGGAGACACGGAAAAAAGTATGGCGGACGTATATACGTTTTCCCGTGAGCTTGACGTCGATTACGCTATTTTTGATATGGCGTATATACTGCCCGGTACCCCGTACTATGAAAAATCAAAGGAAGATCCGTCGGTTTTTCTTTCTCCCGATATGATCCGCAGATACGCGGGATCGGCTTTTGTGCGGTTTAACCTTCGCCCGGAATTTGTGTTTAAACAATTAAAACGGATACATTCGTTTTCTGATTTTAAATTCCTGGCGGGAGTTGGATGGAATGCTGTTAAGGCGTATATCTCATAATATGAATAAAAAATATACCATTCCTATTATTCTGGGTCTGATCATGTCCGGCGCTTTGTTTCTGAGATTATTCGCTTTGATGAAATACGGTATTCAATATGATGAAGTGACTTCTTTCGCGTTTCCCGATATGTTTTACAGCATGAATGTTTACGCCCCTCAACCGGTCTTTCTTTATAATTTTGTGATGAATTGCCTGCTGGGAATAACCGGAAACGAGTTTTTGCTTCGTGTTCCTTCTCTTTTTTGGGGGATTGCCGCTTTTGTCCCCGCGTATCTGTTTGCGCGCAGGCTTACAGACCGGAAAACGGCTTGTATAGCCGTTTTTTTAATGGCGATATCTCCATTTCTGGTTTGCTTTTCCCAGGAAATACGAATGTACTCTTTCTTGTTTTTTCTGGGATGCCTGTCTTTGCTTTTTTTTGTGACCGCGCTTCAGAGTGGTTCGGTCCGTGCCTGGGCCGGAAACAGCGTGTGTAATGTCTTGGGGGCGTATTTGAATTTTTCCGCGATATTGATTATTCCCGCGCAGGTCGTATATCTATTTTTGTTTCGCAAAAAATACGGGTTTCAAAAGAAAAGGATATGTAGGGTATTGGTTTTTCAGTTTATCTCGCTCATCCCCTGGATGTATATTTTTTTCAGGCAGTTTGTTTTTATGCTTCAGCAGACCCATGCGGATAAACGGGTGTATTCTTATATAGATACTATCGGCATCCTTAATTTTTTCTTCACGGTGAAAAATTTCTGCGCCGGATTTTACTCGTCCGATATCGTCCGGGACTGTTTTTTGGTTGTTATGGTTGGGTTGGTTCTTGTAACGGTGAGAATCATGTATTCCAGGAATATGAGGGAGACGCTGTTTTTTTTGTTGATGTCATTCAGTCTGCCTATGATAGTCATGATCATTTTCTCCCAATTCCGGTCTATTTATTGCGATAAATACATGATTGTCAGCGTGTTGCCTTTTTCTGTCCTTGCGGCATACGCTATCAGCCGTCAAAAAACAAAGGGTATCGTGATTATCCTATTCTGCGTCAGTGTTTTGTCGTGTTTGTCTTTGCAGCGATATTACGCCAATAAGATCTGTGCGTCGTATCGGGAGAGGGTAGGCGTGGTTGCCAGAAAAGAATTGTTTAAAGTCGCCGACGTACTTAAAACACGGTACGAGAAAACAGACGCGGTCATACATACGTCGGGAGCATCTACGTTGTCTGTTGCGTATTACCTTGATTCGCCTTCGCAGAGACGTGAATTCGTAAAAGGCAACGATTTTCATCTGTTCCTTAAGGAGATTTACCAGTCTTTGGGCATGGAAAACCGCCTCATTTTTCACAATGTTACTACCAGCACGTTCTATTTTTATGATGAACCCGATGATTCTTTGTCGCGCGCGTTAGCGAAGCGGCTTTCAGGGTTTAAACGCGTGTGGCTGATTTATTCGTATTGGGAACGGCCTGAACCGTTTGAGAAAGTTAAAACATGGTTTGATTCCAACTGTGTCTTGCTTGAAAGCCGCGCGTTCGCGGGAGTGCAGGTGTTTTTGTATAAAACCGGCATTCCCTTAGAGCAATAAGTTTCAGTCGTTTGATAAAAAGCCGGGCGATGCGAAAAGAATTAAATTGAAAAGATTTGTTTTTTTAGGTAAGCGCTTGACAATAATCGAGTTGTTTTATACAATACATATAAGGATAATTTTTTGACAGAGAATTATTTATTGCGAAGGAGGAGATATGGACATTAATTCAATTCAGTGGCGGCCGGCACCTCGTAAACCAAAACCGAGACCCGGTTTTTTTTCTGCCTGATTACTCAGTTTGAGATTGAGAGGTATCCGGTGTGAAATTCTTTGTGTGAATTGGTCGAGTGTTTAACAAAGAATGTGTCGTTGGGGGAGGGGTATCGGATTATTATTCAGCCCGTTATTTTACGCGCCTGTGTGTTTTAGTGGGGGCGTAATGTATACGTTCATTAATAAGAGGAGCGGTTATGAAAAAAAATTTCGTGAGTGCTGTTTTGGTTTCTGTATTTTTATTTTTTTCGTTTACTGCTTTTGTTAATGCACAAACGGCAAATCCTACGAATAAACCTTCCGGCGTTCAATGGGAAGACTATACGAATACCGATTTTGGATTTAAAATGAAACTTCCCCAGGGATGGGTGTCGAGGCCTCCCCGGGTAATAGAGAAAGACGTATATCTTGAATTGAACCGTTCAAAAACTTCCGGTGATCAATGTCCTGCGATATCCGTGATGGTCAGTCTCGTGCTGGATGAAGGTGAAGAAAAGAGCCCGTGGGGATTTTTGGTGGGGAATACCAAAGGGCTTATAGAGGACTGGAGATCCAAAGGTGCTGAATGGAAAATTGCGGAGGAGCCGAAAGTTATCAAGATCGGCAGTTCTCAGGGGGCAAAAATGAGTATTGATTACTCGACTCTGCCTTTGAACCCGGGTGAAGAGGTCCTGAAAAATATAAAGATGACCTGCTATTCTTTTTATCTTAAAGATAAAACAAAGATGGTTACTATTTCGTTATATACTCATGGTGATGCCA
>JAQUMS010000065.1 GCA_028717985.1 Candidatus Omnitrophota bacterium | reverse complement strand
CAGGAGGTAATGCGCTTTTGGTTATGGGCGATGAATTATTCGCGTTCTATAGAAGATGGGGCCTTGACAAAGAAGAAGTCATGGAAGCTCTTGAAGAATATAAACTTCGCAAAGCGGAATTGCCCGGTTTTGAATATTCCGCGCTTGAATTATTGATCAAAGTTCTTGCCGGAGAACAGCAATTTGCCATTGTGAAAACCGCAGAGGTAAAAGGGACTGAAACCGGCAAAACGCCTGTGGAACAGGGGACTGTAGCTGTTCCGACCGATATCGCATTTACCGGAAGCCAGTCTGACGGCGGCTGGAAATTTACAGAATATATCAAAGCCAAAGGGTTGATTCGCGCGGCGCCGGTTGTTTCTGTTGTCGAAACTTTCCTGAATCGCCAAGCCCGTGTTTACACCGCAATAGTCCTTGTTTCCCTTATCCTGGATGTCCTCGTTTTACAGCACGCTATCCCGGTTTTATTTGAGAATTTATTTACCGGTTTCTGGTTTAAGTCGATTGCTATAGGGGCGTCATTAATACCGTTGCCTTATTTCACTCTGAAATTAGTTACTATGACGATGATGTCCATAGTCAATGCCGACGCGGAATCTCAAAATGGAGAAGTAATTCCCGCTGAAGATTTGCCGTATTTAACCATTCAGGTTCCCGGCTATAATGAGCCTGCCGAAATAATGATTGAAACAATTAAATCGGCAATGCAGTTGTCCTATCCGAAAGAAAAACTGCAGATCCAGGTTTTGGATGACAGTACTGATTCCAAATCTTTTGAACCTTTAGAGGCGTTTAGCAGAAGCAATAACCTCGATTATATCCGTAGAATTGGGAACAGCAGAAGAGGGTTCAAAGCCGGTGCGTTGAATGATGCCTTAAAGTCAGCGAGAGGTGAGATTATCCTGGTATTAGACGCGGAAACATACGCTCAGTATTCTGCGGAATCTTTATCCCGCGTTATTTCGGAATTTATCCGTAATCCCAGGTTAGGATGGATCCAGACCAATGTAAAATCAAGCAATTTCTATGAGAAGAATCTTTCTACAATCCGGGCGGTATTTGATAAGGTTGACTGGGAAGTCCTTTCACCGTTCAGAAGCGCGTATGGTTTCGCTCCGTTAAAAGGCAGAGGTGTTTTCGTTCTCAAGGCCGCTATTGAAAATGTGGGCGGTTGGGCTGAGAATTCCGTGATCGAAGATACCGCTACGTCTATCAAATTGCGCAATTACGGTTATCAAGGCAAATTCGCGGCGTATATAGCGACTCTGGAAAAATCTCCCGAATCGTTCGATGTTATCCGCGGCCAGATGAGGCGGTATAATTTCGGGATGACAAAATTGATCCGTGATGAATGGAGAACAATACTTTATTCAAGGAATATGCGTTGGTTTGAAAAAGTAGATATTGTCAGCTATTTAGTCGGAAGCATGTTCCTGGTTCCGTCAATGATCATTGTTTTCTCAAGCAGTTTATATTGGGCGACATTGGATTTATTAGGCGCGCAGCTGTATCTGTCACAAGAGGGGTTGGATACAGTACGCTTCTTATCAAATATCTTCTCATTTGTTTTAGCGAATATCTTTACCTTCGGGGTATTATACAGATATTTGGTGAAATCTAATGGCTATAAAGTATTTTCTGTTAAAGATCTGGTGATATTCGCGTCATTGACATTTATTTTCGGGACAGCATTATTGCCTGATATGCTTACAGGCACTTTGAAGGCTTTAAAGAACGAAAAAGGGAAATTTGTTGTCAGTAACCGCGCTGTAATTACGCCTTCTTTTATACAGATAGTAAAGAATAATAAACTCGGTATCGGCTTGGGAACAGCGTATCTGGCGCTTTTATTCGCAGCGAACCCGATATGGTCTTTTTCATTCCATCTCCCCGGTATTTATATCGCGTTAAGCTTCATCGCCGGCCCGATTATTTTTAATCTGAATAAGCAGGTGTTTAATTACAATACCGAGATTTTGAAATCGGAATTAGGTCAAAATGGTTTTGCTATGAGCCAAGAGCCAAGAGCTATGAGCTATAACGACGGCGGAGATGAAAAATCAAAGGGCGCGGCTGTGAGCGATTGGGCGCAGTATCTTGAAGAGCCTATGGAACTCGGTTTAAGGCCGGCGGAATATCTGAATACAATCGTAAAAGATTATGAAGTGTACTCATATGTAGCCGGGATCGGATTTATGCCTGCCAATACTATTAATGTATCCCGTTTTAATGACGGCAGAGTGATGACCAATGTTTATACCTTTACTGTGCTGGCGGCACAGGGATTAAAGGACGGCGAAGGTATAATGACCGCCGGATATTACAAATGTGAAGGAGTGATCATTAAAGGTGAAAGCGCGAAAGGAAGATATATCCTGATTGGCCATAGCAGGGAAGCCGATGCCGATGATTTTATGCCGTTTCTTGTTTCTATGGCGAAACGGTTTGATCTTAAAAATATCGAAATTATCCTGACCTACCATGAGTCAGCGATTATGCAGGCCTTACGGCATTTCGCGCAGCTTAAAGCGGAATTGTCTCCTAAAGCAATGCATGTTGTGGCCCGTCCCGGAAAATCATTGGCCAATTTCATTGTAACCAATGGCGGCGTATCCGTCCGCGTATATGATTATGATAAAAATAAAGCTGATGCTTCTTCTTATGTGTGGAAGTTTGCCGGTATTTCCAATGACGGCGGGGAAGATGATGAAATAGTCGGGAATATCAGTGTCGAAGAATTAGAGGTTTTTCAACGCGTTCATGCCAGAGAATATTCCAAGTCGGCTATGGATATTTTAACGAAAGTAATCCAGGGGCTTACTATTTTGAGCAATCATATTGTGGAAAAAGGGATGTCTCCTGCCTCTACCATGGAAACCGCGCGGGTTGCATATTGCACCGGGAGAAGGATCTATTATTTCTCCGGTTCTGAAGAATCTGCGAGACAAATTGCCATTGATGTGCTTACCCGGAAAGGATTTGCAGCGTATAAAGCCGGTTTAGTATGGGACTTTATCGTCCGGCATGAAAACCTTCACAAAGAAAATGTCGGCACCAGCGATGATGCGATTCTTTCCATGCAGATGAAAGAACTGGAAGAAAAAGGCATGGCATTATGGTACGCCGAAGAACTCAGGGCTCAGGCTTCGGTTTCCGCATGGCTCTACCGTGCTCTTACTAACGCCGTGGATTATACCCTGGAACCGGAAATAAGGTCGTCCGCTGTTAAAGATATCGGTTATATTTTGATCAAAGATCCATTACTGAATTACACGGAAAAAGTATTTTTAATCAAGCCGCTTCTGAAAATAGCTGCGGAAGGGGATTTTATCCTCAGGAAGAACGCCCTTGGCATCGTGTTGGGTATTTTAGCACAGGATAAAGAAATTCAGCAGTACTCTTTGGATGCTATGGATTTTATACGCAAGACAGTTGAAAGAGAATTTGTTAATGACAAAAATCGCGTTTTCTGGCAGGAATTCGGAATATTGGTTTTGGAAACTGAAAGAAGTTTTATAGAAGGTGAACAAGCCGTGATCCATAATGTGTTAAGCGCGTTGCCAGAAAATAAGCCTAAACCGAAAGTGATTTCACTGGAAAGAATAACCACCGTCACCAATGGAAGATATGATTGGTATACCAGAGTCGTTATTCTTAAGAGCAAGCTTGGGTATGAAGCAAAATCCCTTCTGCACGAAACTATGCATTTCTGGGATGATTTGAAAATTCTTACCCGGGAAGAAAATTCAAACCTGGACGCTTTGTTTGTCCGTTCTTCCCGCGCGGATATGCTGGATTTTGTGCGCGAACATAGTTTATTCGCCATTGGCGAAGATAAAACTACTCTTTTTGAAGCGTATGCTTCTGAATTCGGCTCAATCTTTTACCGTGCCGTGCAGCAGGCCGAAGTCGGACGCCCGATACTTTTAATGAAACTGCTGGTATTCTCTCACATTTTCCTGCATACCGTTGAAAATGGATTAAAAGTTACGTATGTGTTTGAAGTCAACGATGATAATTCAATAACTCGCCGTTCTGTTTCTTTTACCAGAAGGACAATACAGGGGAATGTCTATTTTGTTCCGGATCTTACAAAGGTAATCAATGAAACCACGTTTAATTATGTTGCTGAATCTCAGCCTGAAAAACCGGGCCGGTACGGTAAAGGTACACCGGTTATGCGTCAGGACGGTGGGACATTTATGGATAGTACTGAGCGGACAGTGAATAGTATAAAAGCAGGAATTTCAGAAAAGATTGCTCCTGTCGCGGCGCGTTTAGCCGGGATCAGTTCCCGTATCAATGGTATCCTCGCTTCAGAAACACTGGAAAACAGAGTGGTTAGATTTGCGGCTCTGGGTATAAGCGCCGCCGGTATCTTAGGATATACAATTCTCTATAATACCCTGATTGGCGTAACTACCGTGTATCTGCCTGTTATCATGGGCGTTGTTTTCTTATCGGCGGCGGTAATTTCCGGTATTTCCCTGATGACCGCTGATGATGCCGGTTTAAGAAAGAATCTCAGATTTGTGAACGCGATGTCTTTATTAATGGCTAATTTGTCATTTGCCGCAGCAATACTTGTTCTTATCCAGCCTGCCGGCATGGCGGCGTATATATTCAATATCGCGTTAGGTTTTATCAACGTGTCCCTGTTTATCAACGTGACAATGAGTGTGCGCGGCGACTGGACACCGTTGAATATTTTTGGCCTTAAAGAAGACGGCTTGAAGAGCAATATTCTCAGACTGGTAAAAACAGAAGATAAAGAGACTATCGGCAGATTGATCGAAAATATCAATGATATCAATTTGTTGCGCTGGATATTTATCCGGTTATCCAAACAGGCAAAAGTCACCCCGTATAAGAATGATAAAGATGTTCCGGAAAATTTCAAAGGATTGATGGACAGCACTATCGGGATCGTCCAGGAATTCGGCCAGGCCTATTATGAAACCTGGAAATCAGCGAAGGCGTTTTTAGGTGAACATAAGAGTCCCGTGATCCAATCTCTGGTAGTGGTTGTGGCGTTTGCCCAGTTATTAAAAAATGTTATTACTATTTTCTTCAGCGGCAAGAGTATGTCGAATACCGAACGCCTTCGTATGTTTGAACAGGGCGAATTAACGGTTGATAATGCCGAAGAACATGTCCGTTCAGTAATTCTTGAAGCGAAGAATGGCTACAGCAGAACCGATAAAGTTCAGGATGCCTGGTATGCTTTATCATGGAATATCCCTGTCCTGCATGGAAACGTCGGATTTATCGTCTCCAGGGTGACGCTCGCGGTCCTGTCCGGATACCTTGGACATCCGATCGCCATGGCGCTCACGTCATATTTGCCGGCAATTGATTCATTCACATCCGTTTACGCGGTAATATCCGGTATCTATGAACCCGCGGGAATTTTCATGGCCAACAATCTCCAGCCGGTGTGGAGCGAATTCGTGAGCATTTTTATCCTGAATTATTTGTTGACCCTTATTTCAGGAGCACGTCAGATCAAACACGGTTTAGCCGATCTTATGGTGAAATTCGGACTGCCTACGGCAGAACTGGAAACATTGCTTGCCGCTGTCAGAAAGACCGATGATAAAACGGAAAAGAAAGAATATATCCGCAGGATAATGCAGGCGCACAGGGCAGGACAGCTTTACAGCAGAAAGAACCCGTATTTATTCAATTTACTTTCAGATGAGGCATATTTAACCGGTTTAATCGAGGGATACGAATTGGCCATTGAAGATATCGCGCTGGAAGATATTGTGGAGGCTTTGAAAAATACCGAAGATCACGAAGAGCTGGTGGAATCCCTTCAGTCAGAAGAATCCAAGAGGCAGCTGCTGGATGTTATCAGAAGCTTTCAGCATGATCTACCCGAAGATCTGATCGTCAGGGAAAATGTGAGCAGTATGTATTATCTTACTAATCTGGCGTGGATTCCTGCTCTGGCGATGTATCTGGCAATACCGTTTATCTTTCTGCCTGCGGGTATTATCGCCGGAAGAATGGGTGAGCAGAATTCAAAAGGCAGGAATTTTATGAATATGCTTTTTGTTTCCGGCAAAGGTTTCTGGTCTGGGTTTATCGGTTTGGCGACCATCGGCCTGGAAATCGGCATAGCCCAGGCGTTCGCCATTCATTTCGGAGGCGTGCTTGAAACGTTTGTAGGGCCGTGGGAAGGAAGCAATAATTTCCGCCATCCTATACTCGGTATTGGAAGCGATATTTCCGGGACTGCCGAAACAACAATAGCCCGGTATACCGGCGTTAATGTTGATATCGCGTCGAGTATTTACCATGGATTTGGCGGGCAGGGCACGTTAGCGGATGCGCGTACCGCTGAGAAAGCTAAAGCATTGTCCGCGATGGGTTTTGATATTGACGCGCAGGCGGCAAAGATCACAACTCTTATCGCTGATAACAGCGATGCCTCTTTGAACAAGGCTGCTGTGGAACTTATCAGGATGAATGAAAACGAAGCTTCGATGGTTTTATGGAAAGTTAATAACGCCCGGTTATCCGGTATGTATTCTTTAGAATCATCTTTATGGGCTGTCGCGAAAAACGAAGGCTATGATCCTGAAACAATTATCAGCGATAGAGACGCGGTGATATCCGCCATAAAGACCAATCGTTCCGAGGCTAATCAGAAAATACAGCAGATCTGGAAGCAGGATGAAAAACGCGGTGAACTGGTAATCAAAGGTATCCGTAATTATTTTGTGATGAATGAAAATGAGAAACCGGTTGATATGCTGATCTTAAACGGAGAAGGCCTTGAAGCGAAACAAGCTCAGGAATTTAACGCCGCTGTCAGCAATAATTTTATGGCCATTCTGAGCACG
>JAQUMS010000064.1 GCA_028717985.1 Candidatus Omnitrophota bacterium | reverse complement strand
AATAATAAGGTCTCAAACCCGCTTATAAACCACCGGATTTTTGTTATCCTTGACTTAAACATACCTACAAAAAATAAAAATGACAGGACTGAAACAGCGGAAATAATCATAGCCTCACGGACATCAAAAACAGCAAAGAAAGGAAGAATTGCTGGCAGAGCACCTATCAAAAATGAACCGGCAGAAATAAAACCGATCTCAAACGGATTATCTATAAATTCGGGGCTTATCCCGATTTCTTCCTGAGCCATAAATTTCAACCACCGCTCTTTATTCGCCGTGATGCGTGATACAGCTATTTCACGCTCATTTTCGTTAAATCCCATTTCTTCAAAAATCTGTCTGATCTCCCATTTTTCTTTTTCCGGATCTTCTTCTATTTCTCGCCTTTCGCGTTCTATCTGATTTTCAAAAAAATGCTTCTGAGCCTTGGTGGAAATATACGATCCAAAAAAAATTGCGGCAGTCCCGGCAATAATCTGGATTATAGCCGCTAGAATAATTTTTTCCCTGCTTATCAGGGAAATCGAAACACCTGCGAGGAAGGAAACTGTAGTTACCAATCCGGTATCAATAGCATAAACAATATCCCGGATTATCCTTCCTTTCGACGTATGCCATTCTTCTCCATGCCAGGCTTTTAACCGTTTTGCCGACGGATTTTCAAACCCCGGATTATAAAATGTGTCATTACAGGAATCCAGATGTTTACGCAAACCAAGAGCAAACTCCATGGCCTTTTCTATTTCCTTGTTTCCGGGTTTACCCTTATTTATTCCGCCCAAAATTCCGAAAACACCATACGAATCAAATCCTGTGCAGGAAAATTCAGCAACAACCCGATATCTTTTATCATGTAACAGAGTCCGTAAGGTTTTATGCCAAGAGAAAAGAGAAATGCCTGCTGTTGAAAAAATAAATATATCCGGTTTTCCGAAGCGAGGAAGCTTTTCAGCAATCTGTAATATAGCGGAATGATGTTTCCCAAAAAATATTCCCGACCCAAGACCTATAAGATCATAATCCTGGATGTTCAGAGCATTAAACTCAGAAGGTTTTACCAGCCGGGCATTAAGACACTCCGCCATAACACGGCCAATTTTATCCGTATTTCCTGTTTTTGTAGAATGACAAATAATCAATACTCTCATGCTGTTTCAATATGCCGATTCAAATATAATTTCATGTTTAGTGATTTTATGCATCAATTCATGATGCACGCCTTCAACTATTATGTCGAACGACTTGGATGATTTGCTCCTGAAACCGCGGAGCTTTATCAAAGCGCTTCCCAAAGGTTCTGTTCCCACGTATAACGTAATTTTGAATACAGCGGTATTAAAATTTTTACTCGTTTCATTTCTTATTTCTCCCGTTACAGTTACCCAATCTTCTACCGCATGTTTATTGTAACGGATATTATAACAAGAATAATCAATCATACGACCTCCACCTTTTTTATAAAACTATCAGATCCTGTTTATTAAATCATTTAAAAAAAGTTCTTCGGCTTTCAGCATTTCCATATTATGTTCCAGGATACACGTCACGGCGGAAGATTTTTTTTCACGGATTGCTTTTAACATAAACGTCAGGTGAACAGACAATTTTTTTAGTATGTAAATCCGGGCGCGCAAACGCCGCTTTACAATAGAAGGATCCATGTACTCTAAAAAATAGAGGCTTTGGTCTATGCTGAACTGGGGGCGGGTAAAATCAAGAAAGCTTTTGGAAAGAAGGGAATTAAACCGCTCTTTACCTTTGGAAGTCAGCTCGTAAATATAACGGACCGGCCTTCTCCCTTTTTTGTCCGACTGCTTAACAATATAACCTTTTTTTTCGAGGATTCTCAGGGGATAATAAACTGATTTAACATTGATACCCGCAAACCAGGAAAGAATCTCCTTTATTTCTTTTTTGATATCATAGCCGTGCTTGGTGCCTTTATTAATCAGCCCAAGCAGTATTAGTTCATTCTCTATCATTCCTGACGCCCATACCACGGTATTTTTTATACCGTGTTTTTAGCAACTCATCTTTTTTAAGGCCGCCGAGTTCTTTTAGCCCTTTAAGCACCGACTCCTGAAGTCCTTGAGCGGTATGAAGAGGGTCCCGATGGGCCCCGCCCAAAGGCTCAGGCACGATCCCGTCAATAATGCCCAATGCATACAGGTCCTGAGCGGTTAATTTTAATGCTTCAGCCGCATCCGGAGCATGCGCGCTGCTTTTCCATAAAATTGCCGCGCACCCCTCCGGAGAAATAACGGAGTAATAGGCATTTTCCAAAACATATACCTTATCCGCGACTCCTATTCCCAGAGCGCCGCCTGATCCGCCTTCCCCTATAACAACGGCAACAATCGGCACCGAAATTAAAGTCATCTCCCGTAAATTAACCGCAATAGCCTGCGCCTGCCCTCGTTCTTCCGCGCCGATACCCGGATACGCACCTGGAGTGTCAATAAGAATAACAACGGGAAGATTGAATTTTTGAGCAATCTCCATAAGACGAAGCGCTTTTCTATATCCTTCGGGATGAGCGCAGCCAAAATTCCTTTTGATGTTTTCCTTCAGATCACGGCCTTTTTGATGCCCTAAAACAAGAACTTTTTGGCCGGCTATCTTTGCAAAACCTCCTATAATCGCCAAATCATCAAAAAAACAACGGTCACCGTGCAATTCAACAAAATCCGTCATAATCATTGAAATATAATCGGTCGTATACGGGCGCTGAGGATGACGGGCAATTTGAACTTTCTGCCATGCGTTTAAATTACCGTAGATTTCTTTTTTGAGAGTGTCTAATTTCAATTCGAGCTGTTTTACTTCCGACGAAAGATCAATTTTCCGGTCAGCGATAAAATTTCTCAGCTCCTGGATCTTTTTCTCCAGTTCAATAATAGGTTTTTCGAAATCAAGTCCATTCATAAAAATTCCGTTCTTGCCCGCCGCAGCGGTATTATTCCATACTTTACATGGTAAGCGCGCTTACTATGAAAAAGAAAGGGAAAACGGCGCGGCGTTATCAGTCAACAATAGTAACTTCGGTTCCAACAGGGACGATCGTAAACAATTCCTCGACTTCGGAATTAAGCATGCGCACGCATCCTTGAGTCGCTTGAGTACCAATGGATTGAGGAGCTGTCGTACCGTGAATACCGTAACTTTTTTTATCGATACCAAGCCATCGGGTTCCAAGGATATTTTCAGGGCTTCCGGGAGGGATAACTTTACCGGCTTTAAACCAGGGAGGATTCGCAATCTTATTCACGATCGTAAACGTCCCGACCGGCGTTGAATTATTGGCACCGGTCGCAACGGTATAGGTTTTAAAAATATCCTCTTTGACTTTCAGGTATAGAATATTCTGCGACTTATCAACGACAATATTAAACGGCGCCGTCCAAACCTTGATTTTTTTCCCGGGCATAATTTTATTATCGGAGAGTGAATTACTCTTCATGATAAGTTCAACCGTTGTCTTAAATTCCCGGGCTATTTTTTCGAGAGAATCTCCCGGCTGGATTTCATAGATACGGCTGTTTAATGTTACTGCCGGAGAAAACAATAATTTTATATTGAGGTCTTCGCTGGCTTTCTGCCATGAACTCATCTCCTGCGAATTTGTGAATTCCGACATCAGCTTCTGATAAATCTCTTTTGCCTGCGTATAATTGCCTTGTGCTTCTAATTCCCGGGCCTGCGTTGCTAACGCGGAATACGGGGCGCGTGACGGCTGCTCTTGTTTCACGCCTTTAGATAAACGCATACACATGAAAACCGCAAGAATCAAAAAGATCCCGCATATGACGGCAACAAATATAATCGGTTTTTTCATGTACTACTCCGTAGAATCTCACGCTTCACGCGGACCTATTCCTGCGCGAAAAACGCGATGGTAATTCCCAACAAAAACCCAGCCACGACTTCGATCGGCGTGTGCCCAACGAATTCACGCAAACGGCCTTCCTGGATTTTTTTCTGCCAATAAATATCATCCATAATCTTGTTCAGGATATGCGCCTGTTTTCCGGTAGCACGGCGGACGCCCTGAGCATCAAACATAACAACTATCGCGAAAGACGCGGCTAAGGCGAAGTGAACACTTCCAAAACCGTAATCAAGGCCAATGGCCGTAGCCAAACACGAGGCGCCTGCGGCATGACTTGAAGGCATGCCGCCAGTCCCCACAAGCCAGCGGAAATCGAATTTCTTCTGGCGGATAAACCCCACAAACAGCTTGATAACCTGAGCGATTATCCAGCTGGAAATGGTGGTCATGAAAATTTTATTTTTGATTATCTCCAGGAAGATTTCTTGTATTAGTATCATCTTGATCTGCGGGAAGCACTTCTATTTTTGCCGGGAAACCGAAAGTTGATCTTCCGTCTTTAATGAGGAAACCTTTATTTCCTATATCATCACGATCTTCTATTTCCTGGCTATGATTTTGTTCCACGGAAACATTCCGTACCTTACCGAGGACTTGCCTGCTCACACGTCCGGCTTTTTTTCTTAACTCTTTAAGAGCAGCAATCGCCTTTTTAAGTTCATCCAAAGAACCTAATTTTGCCTGTAATGCGCTTTTTTCGCTCTTCAAGGACGTATTCTCATCCAGTATCGCCAGGTTTTCTGCCTTTAAAGCTGCATTTTGAGATTGGATTGCTTCAATTTGTTTCTGGGCATTTTCAAAATCCTGAGAGAGCCGGGAAACATTCTGGTTAGCTTGTTCCAATTGACCGTTAAGTTGAATCAAAGAAGTCGATAATGCTTTTTTCTCGTTTTCAAGAGAAACTATTTGTAACTGTAACGCCGTAATACGCTTTGAAACTTTAACATACACAACGATACTTGCCGCAAGAACCAAACACAGGATAATAATAAGAACAAGGTATTTTTTCATAAACCCATCCTTAATTTCCCGAACGCGCGTCATGAGGATAGCTCAAGACAAGCCGGCGGGGTTTTAGTTTGGATTATACTAAGCGGCAACACCTTATACGCGAGCTTAAAAACATATCCTATGCCGTTTCGGTATAAATCCTCCATTGGGATAGCTCTTTTTCACTTCAATGACATGACTATCCCTGACCGATTATTATATATTCAAGGTAAAAAAAATGCAAGGCATTTTACGCTCATCACCCGGCCCATAGCTGTTAAGCTTTAAAGAGGACACGTAAAATCGTTTATAAATCATATGTTTTCGGGCTTAGAATTGTTCTTTTAGGTTTCTGCTCGTTGCTTTTACTTACGCACCCGGATTATGAACTATAATCTGTAAGCTAAATACCTTGACAAGTATTTGAAAAATAGTATAAACTATTACATTGAAAGAAGTTATTTTAAAATTATATTAAAAAACGGCAGGGAGTGATGTCAGTAATACGAGTTGTGTCAATTTCTATATGTATTGCCCCTATATTTTTTTTCTTTCCTAATTTTTCCCACGCTGAAAAAATTCACTGTAAAGATGGCACACTGCTTACGGGAGAAATCATTCATGCTTCCAAAGAATTTTTATGGCTTCGAGACGGGAAAGGATACCGAGGCATTGGGCTCAAGACGGTGGAAAGCATTGAGAATGACGATGGCAGCCCTTCTCCGTTCGATTATAAATCAACGATACAAAAAATCCAGGAATACTTTACTCAGAAAAATTATCTTGAGGCAAAAAAATTATGCGATGGCCTGCTTCATAATTTTCCTGATAACAGCAATGCCAGATACTTACGCGCCATTTTAAACCAAAAAACAGGAGATACCGCCCAGGCAATTTCCGACTATACCTTTCTTATTGATAATGGCCTCGCGGACGCAAAAGTATTTAACAACGCCGGAAGTATTTACGCTAAAAACCACGATTTTAACAAAGCGATATCTATGTTTGAAAAGGCGATTTCTTTAAATCCCGGCATAGCCGAAGCCCATAACAATCTGGCTGACCTCTTGATGCAAAAAAATGACTACATGAACGCAGCGGAAGAATACAAAAAAGTAATCCAGTTGGAACCGGATAATTATAAAATTTTGTTTAATCTCGGGCTCGCATATGCAAAAACAGGGAATTATGCGCAGGCAAAAAGCCTGTGGAGCAAACTTTTATCCCTTAATCCCGGAGACACAGAAACACAACAAGCATTGGCTGAAATTCAGGGGATTTGAACATATCATATTTTCACGCGTGAGGTGACACAGTGCATAAACAAAAAGGATTCACCCTTATAGAACTATCTGTTATTACCGGTGTTATCGCGCTGCTTGCAGCCCTAACCTTATATTCTTTCCACCGCACATTCCAGAAAGCGACAACGACCGAAGCCGTCATTAACGTTAACAAAATCCGGGAAGCTGAAAAACTGCATAAAATAGAAACAGGGAAGTTTGTTTCGGCAAATAATGCCGCGGAAATAAATGCCGGCTTGGATTTAAAAATCAATCCTAAATTTTATGAATACCGGGTCGTAGAAATATCCGAAGACGATTTTCTGGTAATCGCCAAAAGAATAGGCGAAGACATTGAAAACGGAGCTATAACCTCTTCCGCGCAACTGATCGTTATGAATAGTTCGGGGGAATTCAAGAATGGGATTGAAAATAAATACATTAACGCACCGGTAACCGGGACTACCGGCACATCACCTCCTTACAATGATACGGGAGCAGGAAACTCGGCTGGGACTACCGGAACGACAGGAACTTCAGGAAGCACAAGCGGGACATCGACTACGGGGGGAGGAAGCACCGGAGGAGGAAGTGGAGGCGGAGGCGGTGGAGGAGGCGGTGGAGGAGGCGGCAGCAGTGTAGATAGTGGAAGCTCAACCACAGATACCCAACTTATAACCCAATCGTTATCTCTTCTGCAAAGTTCAACAAACGGATCAGAAGCCTATGCGTT
>JAQUMS010000063.1 GCA_028717985.1 Candidatus Omnitrophota bacterium | reverse complement strand
TCTACAGATCAAGGCGCGTGCCGTTATTTTCCGGTTCAATTTTAAAGGTGAATTCTTTCATGATAAAAATGATTGTGCGCAGGATAACGGGTTTGAGACAAAAACTTTGCTGGTTTACCGTGCATCGTGATGCCGCGCCGGGACGGCGGCTTTTTTTTCCGGTTGGCGGAAAATTGAATACGCAAGAAGAATCCCGCCTATGGAAATAGCGCTGTCCGCAATATTAAACACCGGCCAAAAGCGAAAATCAAGAAAATCAACAACATACCCCAGGAATATCCTGTCTATCAGATTTCCTATCGCGCCCCCGAGTATAAGGCTTAAAGAAACAGCGTACAACGAACATTCAAGGAATTTGTTATTTTTCCTGAGATGAAAATATATCATTATAATCGCGGCAATCGCCGTGCAAATAAACAGAGGGATTTGATTTTTCAGGATACCAAAAGCGGCGCCGCGGTTATGCACCAGAGTCAGGTGAAACACATTTTTTATAACCGGAATGGAGGTATTAACAGACAGGTCTCGGCTGACAAAAAACTTGGTTATCCGGTCCAACATAAAAACCGAGATCACAATAAAAAGAGGCATACAAATTAACGTTTTTCCCGTTTTTCCTGGCATTTAAGGCAGAGGCGGGCATACGGAAGGGCCTTCAACCGGGTTTTCGTAATCACACATTTGCAATCTTCACACATTCCAAACGACCCCTCTTCGATCCTTTTAATGGCATCATCAAGCTCATAGATAAGCCGGCGCTCATTAGCCGCGAGCTCAAGATTAAATTCACGGTCATAGGTATCGGTAGCGACATCCGCCATATGGTAGGTGTAACCGGAAATATCCCCCGCGGCGTCTTTCTGGGATTTTTTCAGGGCTTCCTCGGAAATCTTTTCTATATTATCCACGATTTCCTTCTTGCGCTTATTGATCAATTTTCTGAATTCAGCCAGCTCTTTTTTCTCCAGCTTCTTTTTCACTGATTGCCTCCTATGATATCCAAACATTTCGA
This sequence comes from Candidatus Omnitrophota bacterium, assembly GCA_028717985.1. GTDB lineage: Bacteria > Omnitrophota > Gorgyraeia > Gygaellales > Profunditerraquicolaceae > STD1-16. The sequence goes on along the minus strand of JAQUMS010000063.1, from coordinate 5,900 downwards.
GCAGATCAGGCTGTGTGCCTTATTGGCGCCGACCGACGCTGAATAATTCCAGCAGCGCTGACATTTCTCCCCTTCGGCTTTAGCTACCTCAATAGCCAGATCCGGACAATTATCCGACGCTGCTGCTCCGGCTTCGAGCTGTTCAACACGGACTACTTCAACGTGCGAAACCTTGAAAATCTCGCATAAATCATCACGCAGACTGTCTAAGCTTTTATAACGGATTTCATTGTTTGTCAATAGTTTTATTTTCGCGTCAAACGAACTTCCGATAATTCCGGAAACCCGTTTTTCCTCAAGCGCCTTCGTGATCACGGGAAGGACGTTAAAAACCAGATCAGAAACAGGTTTTCCTTCTTTTTCCAGGCTCTGAACATCTTCCGCCTCAGGCCAATCAAGAAGATGAACGCTGGAAATAGTCTTATCTTCTTCGCCTTTAGGAAAATGCTGCCATATCTCTTCGGCGGTAAAAACAAGCATCGGGGCGATCATGCGTACCACAGCGAACAAAACTTCGTATAACGCGGTCTGGGAGGCGCGGCGTTCAACCGAATCTTTACCCGCCGTGTATAACCGGCCTTTAGCCATATCCAAATAAAACATGGACAGGTCTTCGTTGCAAAAATCATAGACCGTCTTGTATGCCTTATGGAATTCAAAAGCATCATAGGCCTTTTGCGCCGCGCTGAGAGCTTCATTCATCCGGTACAAAATCCACGTATCGATCTTTTTCAGGTTCTTATACCCTATTTTATCCTCATCGGGATTAAAATCATTCAGGTTGCTCAGAATAAAACGCGCGGTATTCCTGATCTTACGGTACGCCTCGACAAGACGGGCAAGGATCTCTTTTGAAATACGGATATCTTCGTTATAATCACTCGACGCGACCCACAAACGCAGAATATCCGCCCCGTAATTTTTGATTATATCAAACGGAGAAATCACGTTGCCGATTGATTTTGACATCTTCCGGCCTTCCCCGTCAACGACAAAACCATGGGTCAAAACATTCTTATACGGGGGTTTTTCATCAACCCCCATGGCGACGATAAGAGACGCCTGAAACCAGCCGCGATGCTGATCCGAACCTTCAAGGTATAATGAACACGGGAACTCGCGCATCCCTCCGCGTGTCTTCAGGACTGATTGATTGCTGGCGCCCGAATCAAACCACACATCAAGGATATCGGTTCCTTTCTTAAAATCTTTTCCTCCGCAATGAGGACAGACAACCGCGCCGGTAACAAAATCTTCAACATTTCTGATAAACCAGCTGTCGGTACCTTCCCGTAAGGCGAATCCCGCGAACGTGCCGATAACATCAGGATGCAAAATCTCTTCTTTACATTTCAAACAAACCAAAGACGGGATCGGAACTCCCCAGTACCGCTGGCGGGAAAGGCACCAGTCAGGCCTCAATTGCACCATCCCGGAAATTCTTTCCTTTCCCACGGAAGGAATCCATCGGACAGTATCCTGGATCGCCCCGAGAAGTTTTTGGCGGAAACCATTATGGTCAATATTCAAAAACCATTGTTTTGTGGCCCGGAAGATAACCGGATTCTTGCATCGCCAACAATGCGGATATGAATGCCTGATTTTATCAACCAGTAAAAGAGTTTGTTTTTCCTGGAGTTTCTGGATAATGACTTCGTTCGCGCTAAAAACATTCAGACCTTTGAATTCTCCTGCTGTTTCATCATAATTTCCTTTATCGTCAACCGGCATCACAATATCCAGTTTATATTTAATGCCTGTATGATAATCATCGTTCCCATGGCCGGGAGCAGTATGAACAAGACCCGACCCTTCGTCTTTTGAAACATAATCCGCGAGCACGACCCTTCCAGTACGGAATCCGAACGGATGAGCATAGGTCAAACCTTCCAGATCACGGCCTTTAATTTCCCGGATTAGTTCATAGTGTTCTATGCCGCAGCGTGACAAAATCTCAAGACGCGAAGCCGCCACGATCAGAATCCCCTTATCTGTCTTTAGAACGGAATACGTAAAATCAGGATGCGCGGCGACAGCAACATTGCTTACCAGCGTCCAAGGAGTTGTAGTCCAGATAACAAGAAACGCGTCATCAGGATACGAGGGGTTCTTATCAAGCTTGAACTTGACAAAAACCGACGGGGACGTATGGTCTTCATATTCAACTTCAGCCTCAGCCAAAGCGGTCTCGCAACGGCAGCACCAATTAACGGGTTTAAGCCCGCGGTAAATAAACCCTTTTTCCGTCAATACCTTAAACGCGTTCAAGATACCTTCTTCGTAATCATGGTTCAACGTCAGATACGGATTTTCCCAATCCCCTAAAACCCCCAAACGCTTGAATTCTTCGCGCTGGATGCCGACGTATTTCATGGCGTAATCATACGCTTTTTTACGAAAATCAACCTGATTGATCTGGGATTTGTGGATTTTCAACTCTTTGAACAATTGATGTTCAACAGGAAGCCCGTGACAATCCCATCCCGGAATATACGGTGAATCCATCCCCCGCATAGTCTTAAATTTCACCACAATATCCTTCAGTGTCTTATTAAGAGCGTGCCCGATGTGTATATTGCCGTTGGCATACGGAGGGCCGTCATGAAGAACGTACGCAGGTTTATCTTGAGACTTTTTCCGCAATAAATCATACAAGCCGATTTCCTTCCAACGGGCGAGAAAAAGAGGTTCTTTTTGGGGTAAATCCCCTTTCATGGGAAAATCTGTTTTAGGCAAATTAAGCGTATCTTTATAGTCCATAGTTTAGCGTATAGCGGTTAGCGATTAGTAATTAGGAAAAAATTAAAACGACCAGATGTAATCATTGATTATTATTTTATATATTTACCGATAATAATTTTTAAATCCTTTTTAAGCTTCGGAGGAACGCACGCGCGATCGGTAACAATAGCATCTTTTAATGCCGAACAACACGGGCATAACCTCTTTTCAGGGATCATTTTGATCACTTTTTTTAAAATCATTTTCGCGTTTTCGACGTTATTCAAAAGATTCTTGATAACCATATCTACAGTCACTTCTTCTTCGGAACTGCGCCAGCAGTCATAATCAGTTACCGCCGATAGGCTGGAAAAACACATTTCCGCCTCCCGTGCCAGTTTCGCTTCAGCAAAATTGGTCATGCCGATCACATCCATTCCCCATGAGCGGTATAAACGGGACTCAGCCAATGTAGAAAACGCCGGGCCTTCCATATTAATGTATGTCCCGCCGTTATGCGCGCTCAGATTAAGATTTTTTGCCGCCTGATACAATAAAGGACTCATTTCAGGGCAAACAGGATGAGCGAGCCCGATATGAACTACGATCCCTTTTTCAAAAAAGCTCATGTCTCTGGCGTAATTGGTCCTGTCGACAAACTGATCAACAATCACGAAATCCAGAGGCCGGATCTCTTCTTTCAGGCTTCCACAAGCGCTGACCGAAATAATCCGTTCAACACCGAGTTTTTTCATGGCAAAAATGTTCGCACGGTAATTAATATGACTGGGAGAAATACGGTGCCCGACATCATGCCTCGGAACAAATACGACATCCCTGCCCTCCAACGTTCCCATGATAAACGTACCCGACGGTTTCCCGAAAGGAGTGGTAACGGAAATCTTTTTTACATTTTTAATACCTTCTATTTGATATAACCCGCTGCCGCCTATAATGCCGATTCTCCCCATCAAAACCTCCTACCTGGAAAGCTCCTTCGAACGGTTATACGATGCCATAAGCCCCTGACTTAGAATTTCCTTAAGTCCCTTATCGTGAAAAACCCGCAGAGCGGCTTCGGTTGTTCCCCCCTTTGAAGCAACTTTGGCGATTAATCCTTCGGTATCGAATTTTTGTGTCTCCAAAAAGCTCATAGATCCGGTTATTGTATGCAATAAAAGTTTTTCCGCGTCGCTTTTATCCAGCCCTAATTTACACGCGGCGTCTACAAAACCTGAAAAGATCAGATAAAAATAAGCGGGACCGCTTCCGGAAAGAGCTGTAACAGCATCAATGCGTTCCTCGTTAACAATAACAGTCTCTCCGACAGATTTAAAAATCGCTTCCGCGTTTTTCATATCCTGCCTGACCGTAAAACGGCCGGGTGTTAAAGCGCTCATGCCCTTACCTATCGCGGCCGGCATATTAGGCATTACCCGTATTACTTTAACCGGCACGCCGATTTTTTCTTCAAGAAAGACAGTTTTAATGCCGGCGGCAATTGATATAATAAGCGGTTTATTTTTGCCTCTCTGTGAAATCAAATCCCGGATATCGCTTAAAACCGGCTCAATATCCTGAGGCTTTACCGCAATAATAATAATATCTGATTTTTTTGCGAGCTCGGCAATCGTAGAAACGGATTTTAAACGATATTTTTTACAAATAGCGCTCTGCCTGGCGGCATCTTTTTCGTATACCAAAAACCCGAAACTTTTCAAACGGCTGGCCTGAGCGATTATAGCCGTCCCCATATTCCCGCACCCAATAACACCAACTAATTTTTTCATTTTTTCCCTTTTCTACCTTTCATCTATTTCTTTACGGACGAGGAGATAACCTATGAACTAAATATAGCCCTTCCTATCCTTACCATAGTCGCGCCTTCTTCTATGGCGACTTCAAAATCATCGCTCATCCCCATAGAAATAATCTGAAGGACATCCGACCGGTTTTGTAAACCGTTAAGTTTTTCTTTCCATTCGCTCAAATCCCTGAAAAACCCCCTGATATTTTCGGGATTCGAAGACATAGGCGCGATTGTCATAACCCCTCGTATCCTTACATTGGGTAATCTAACCGCTTCAAGAAAGAAAGGAATAAGATCACGCGGATACACACCTGACTTCGTTTCTTCAAATGAAGTATTCACTTGAATCAGGCAATCCTGGACCTTACCGGCCGCGCGTGCTTCTTTATCAATCTCTTCCGCCAACTTCAAACTGTCAACCGAATGGATCAAATCAAAAATACCAACCGCCTGTTTAACTTTATTAGTCTGTAACCGGCCTATAAAATGCCAACTTCTGGGAACAAGGCCCTTTTTAATACTTTTAAAATGTATATATTTGCTCCGGGCTTCCTGAATACGGTTTTCGCCGATATCCATTATCCCAGAGCGCAAAACTTCTTCGATCTCCTCTACTGTTCTGCCTTTACTGACAGCGATAACAGTTATTGAAGAAGCTTTTCTGCCTGTTTTTTCACAAACAACGGCAATCCGTTCTTTCAATTTTACAATATTATCATAAATCATAAAAAAAATTGTTGGATTGATATATTATACACGATAAAAAAGGCGGGTCAAATGCTTTTAGCTCACATTAGCTCTTAGCTCTTTCCTGCCTGCCAGCAGGGTTCTTAGGTCTTAGCTCGTGGGTTTTCCAAAAAGCTAAGATCAAAGAACTAAGAGCTAAAAAACCCTGTCTGTCGGCAGGCAGGGTTTTTTAGAAGTATTCTTGGAATATATCCCTGAATTTCCCGATAAACCGCAAAGCGGGATTTTTTATATCCTGGGAAGGAAAAACAGGAACCGGAGAACTTTTATGGAACGACCAGGAAAGAATGCCTACGGCAGTCAGATACGACAACGAATGCTGCTGGCTGGGCGGGGCGGTCCTTCCGACAAGTGAAGCAATATCACTTTCAGCTATCCTCCCAAGTTTAACGGATACTCCCATCGTGGATTCAAATAGTTCAAGGAATCCATCCTGCAGCATAGTTCTGCCGGTGACGAAAAAGTTATTTGCCATCCTGCATGAAACATTTTTCTCAATACGCTCTTTTAATGTCCGGCACAATATGCGGGCCTTCTCATTAACAATATCCAGGACAACGCCCTGTTGAACGGGACTATATCTATTTTCGTGCTTAAGCAGAATTTCTTTATGCCTGACATC
>JAQUMS010000062.1 GCA_028717985.1 Candidatus Omnitrophota bacterium | reverse complement strand
CTTACCTTCCGCCTGTTTATCAGGCAAAGGAACAGAAGGACCTTCAGCAGGTTTCTGAACAGCGGCGGGTTTTGCCTGTCCTCCCGCAACCGGAGCTATTGGGGAAGGAGTACTTACAGGTTTCTTTTTGCCTGAAAAAGACCAAACAAGCACAAGAACAATAAGTAAAACTCCTGTTACTGCTATTTGTTTTTGTTCTTTAGTCATTCCAGCCATAGTTTAGCTCTTAGCTTTGAGGTCATAGGTCATAGGTCTTAGGTCAGGGGTCATAGATGATAGAAAAAATTTTTACTATGCGCCATCACCTATGACCAATGAACTATGACCTTTATTATATTTCCCACACGGTATATGTGCTCACCACAAATTTGATAAAAATATCCTGTGCCGGTACTTCTTGTTTCCCTTCAGGTTTACCGGGAGTTTTCGATATCGGGACCGCGGCGGAAGCAACAGGCTTTTCCATGCTGATACTTTCCACCGTGAATCCCGGAGATAAATCAACAAGGGTTTTAATATACTCACCGAAAACCTTATAGGGGCATTTCACTTCGAGTTCAATATAGATTTTACTGACGCCGGCGGGCAAATTATCCCTCATGGATTTCAAATCTTCCCGCGGCTTTATGGAAATAAGGTTTATCTTATATTTATCGGTTAACATCCCGAGTGACTGGATAATTTTGGGGATCTGTTTTTTGCTGACCCCGACATCCTGAAAATCCTGGAACTTTTTTTCTAATTCCTCCATGGCTTTTTGCGGATTGGGCAGACTTTTAATCAAAACCTCTTCATCCTGAAGGGTCTGCTGTTTCGCGAAAAGCTCTTTTTTCACACTGTTGGCGTGTTTAATAACCGCCCTGCCTAGGAAAAGATGAAGCAAAAGCAGAAAAAGCGAAAACACCGCGCAAAAAATAAGGACATTAAAGAATTTGTTGTTTGAGAATTTTAATTCCATACGTTTAATAAGTAAGCCTGCAAACGATATCAAAATCAGCCGCGGGAATAGTTGAATACATATCCGGCTTGCTCGTTATAAGTTCCACGTTATTGAAAAACGGTGAATCGTTTAGCCCTAAAACCAGTTGTGACAAAGCGACATCCACGTTGAATTTGGTATAAATCTTACCGTACAAATGGATTTCCCTGCCCTCCTGCCCCTGCCCTACGGTGATCCTTTGAAGAGAAACTTCTTTCGGCAGAATATTGCTTAACTCTTTCAGGACGCCGGACCATAACGGCTGTTTACCTTTGGCTTTTTCAATCAGGTTTTTTCTCTGTTCAAGCTTGACCTTTATATCCTGATATTCTTTTATCTGCCTTACCGTCGGCTCCAGGCGGCTGACCGCGCTGTCGGTATTAATAATCAAAACCCGGTATCTCAGCGCATTCATATATTGCAAAGCGTAAAAACTAAGCAACGTGCCGAGAATAATAGGAAACAACATCCTCAAAACCGACGTAAAAAAAAGAATTTTCTGTTCTATTTTTTCTTTAACCGGAAGAAGATTGACCCTGCCGCCATTCCCAAGGCATAGGCCGAACGCCACCGCTAAATGCGGAGCGGCCTGTTCCATAACCAATTCACGCTTAAAAACAGTCATATCCGCCCAACCCTTAACAGCCTTGAGGACATTCAACCGTTCTACTTTTTTTAACCCTTCCAGATTACAAAGCAAAAACCTGTCGAAATTAATAGTCCGGGAACTCCCTCCGGTAAGGTATAATTCTTCTATATTTTCGCTTTTAAACGTCTTAATGAAATAATTAAACGTACGCGTAACTTCCATAACAAGGCGCTCAAGAGTCGGACGGTACAACGCCGAGATCTGCTCCCCCCTTAAAGGGCCGAAATCAGTAAGGTATTCCGTGTGGGCGTCCTCCTCCAGCGGGATACCGCAGTTACGTTTAAGTTTCTCCGCGTCATCAACGGAAATAGTGATCGCGCCCTGCGGAGTAGTAAACGATTTCGCGAGAGCGCGGGACAAATGCTCTCCGCTGACCGGGATTTCACGGGAAAAAACCAGGTCCCTGTTTTTATAAAAATTCAGCATTGTTACGGTTGAGCCGATATCCAGCACAACGATAGTCTTTTTCCCGGCATTTTCAATGCAATACGGAAGGAGGTTACCGATAGCGTCGGGAGTCGCGTTCACAAGTACCGGACGGATATTGATCTCTTTTAAAAATTGCAGATGTTCATCGACAGCCAGCTGGTCGACGGCAATACAGGTAACCTGCAGAACAGTGCCTTTTTCATCACGGGACAGCCCGGTGACAAAGAAATCAAAAATCACCTTGCTGATATCCATCTGAAACGGGAGACGTTTCTTTAATTCTATGCTTACCGCACCCTTAAGATCTTTCTTGTTTAAATTCGGAATAGTAAGAGAAAAGATAAAAACACCTTTTCCCCAAATACCGATACGGCCTAATTTTGTTTTAATGCGGGCGTCCGCAATAAATTCGCTTAAAAAACCCTGCACCACTTTTTTCTTCTCAACCGTATTCTCCTTGATCCCCTGAGGGATAGCACGGGCAATACAGTTGGTGATCATGTACCCTTTGCTGGATTTTTGCAGCTGGACGATTTTTATGTGGCTGGAGCCGATATCAATCCCGATAACATTCTGGGAGGAGGCGAAAAAATTCTTGATGAAAAAAAACGGGTCGAAGGAAGACTTGACCTTAGGCTTAGCGGCTTTCGCCGATTGCAAAGGAGGCGGATGCGGAGTAGGCTCCGCTGAAAACCCTTGAGGGATATTTTGATTTCCCTGATTATCCATAATTTTTATTTTTTGATTTTTAAAAAACTGCCCGATTAGGAATATTATAACTTAAAATTTAAAAAATATATACTTATCTACGGGTAGCCCTGACCTTAACCACATCAAGCTCCTGTAAAACCTTCTGATTGTTGTTAGAAATCTGGTCCATACGCTGGGACACCGTGCGCTCAAGGCGTTCCACGGACTGGGAGATCGCATCCAGTTTCGCTTCTATATGATTTAACTTTGAGGAAAGAGATGTCCAGTCCAGAGTATCATCCTGATTCTGCTGAGCTTTTAAATATAATACAGTTCCGAAAATAATAATGGAAATAAACACCGTTATCAACAAGAATTTTTTCTTCATCTCCCCCCCTTACCCCTCCCACACGGGGAGGGGAATCTTTTTCCTCTCTATCTATGCTTACCACTACCGCCGTGCAACTTCCCGGAAATATATTTTTCTCTCCCGTTAAAAAATTTTTTAATATTTGTCTTCGGTATGAGCTATTGCTCCTGCCAGCTGTAAAATGAAACGCTGGAGAAGAATGTACTATCATCAACATATTTCGTAGTATATTCCAAATCAGTCGGACCGGACAACGTCACGTTATATCCGTAAACAGAAACCGCGGATAAACCGTTAAATGTAATATCCCCGTTTTCACTGTAAATAAGCCCGTCAAAAGTCCGGTTGCTGTCATTAGAATAGATATTGCCGTTTTTGGTCCCGACACATGGAAATGCCTGGCCCGAATTACTATTATGAGCTCTAAGATTAAGCCTTCTGCCGCCAAGAAGAGCAGTATCACCTTCACTGACAAACGATGATTTATTCCCGGTTGAATTACTGCTTCGTAAATCATACAACAGATCGCCTTTAAAATAAAAGTAGGTATTGCTGTTGTTCCCGCTTATCCTCCTGACTTCTCCAACCCATTGCCCGGCAGTCCATCCCGGAGGATTATTAATAGATGTATCAAATTGAACGCGGATAGTTGTAGGAGAAGACCCAGCGCTCACGTATGTTATCTGCCCCCAATCACCATAATTCCAGGAACCGCGGGAATAATTTTTTATCATGTTCCCGACAGTGACCGGATAATTACAGGCAAATGTTATCGAATATGTCCTGAATGCGCCCCAGGTGTTATACACCGACACGGTACTAATCTTAGGAACAAGACACACATTATCGCCGACCTGCCAGCTAACAACACCGGACATCCTGACACTGTTAACACTTAAGGTTGATTCTATAATCCCCCATGTCCCGTTCTGCCACGAGCCCATTGTCGTGTTCCGCAATCCCTGGCCGTCAAAACGGGAAAGAGGAGTAGTAAAAATATTCTGGGAGAACGTAACAATACTCTTACCACCCTGAACCTGTATATTAGAAATCTTAGAAGCCCGAGCAGGAGCCCAGACAGAATCGGCCTGCGATACTGTATATGGCATATCGATCTTCGGAAAAGAGCTGTCATCCGTTAATTGGTCCCGCCTGCCTGTACCGGGAACTGCCAGATCAGCCGGTTCATTATGCGTGGTATCTCCAGTCCCCTCATATCCGTCGCTTAAATCACCCGCCGCGTCCGTAACGCCGACATCTCCGTTAATCAATGACCCCATGCTCATTCCCGACCAGTTAAAAAGTTTCCTGACCAAAACCGGACGGGAAACACTGCCTGTGGTGAGCATAATTTTTATCTGACGCATCGCATCGTATCCCGACTGGCGGGGAGCGTATCCGGTAGCAACAACAACTGTATCTCCGCTTTCGCTAATATCGGGAGCGCGAACCACAACCTGATAATCTCCCTGCCCCGGCAGGTTATGCTGAGCATATCCGCCGGCATAACCATGAGATGAATCAGTCCGAAATCCGGAATTTAAAGCAATCTGTTTTATTGCCCACTGGCTCCCGGATTCAGCCAAATACAACGCCCGCTCTGACTCCATTGTCCTGACATTCGCCTGAAAATCAGTAGCCTGCATACTAAGCAAAGTCCACCCCAGGCCGGCAAACAGCATCATCGCGAAGACCACAATAATCAAACTAATACCACGTTCATCTCCGCGGACCATAGATATCTTCCTCATAGTGGCATTACGCGCTAATTCACGGAGATTTTTCACTCTTAAAGCTCCCTCTCTATTCAAACAAAATCTCACTCAGGAGAATATAGTTTTTAAAGATTTCTCGGATAAACCTGTGTGTTAAGTATTTTGGTCTGCGAACCGGCCCTCATCGTGAACGAAACATCAAGCCGGTAAATATTCGCCCTTGAACTGGAATCTAAAGGCAGCGGGGTTAAAACCGCGTTAGCGGAATTATAATAAATAAACGTCAAAGCGGTTACCCGGTCGGCAAGCGTATTTGAAACACCATCATACGTCCTGACCAGATTGCCGTTGGAAAGCTGATAGGAAATCACATGGTTATTAATATCCGTAAACGTGATTTGCGACGAATTCGCAACGCTAATGGAAGAATGATTTTTTATCTGGCGGATTTCCCGGGCCATTTTCATCAAAGCCATTCTTCCTTCATTCACCAGTTCATTACGAAAAGAAAGAAACCGCCATAGATCAACTGTTTCCTTAATATACATTCCGGACACCGCGGTGATAAGCCCGACAATCACGATCACCATAATAAGTTCAATAATGGTAACGCCCCGGGCCCTCTTTTTATTTATATGATTTTCCATGCTCTTTTAATGGGTGGAAACAATGGTTGATAATGAAACTGTCGCCAATCCGGCTGTATGTGTAACTGTAACCGTTATTCTTTTATAACAACAATCATTGCAGGCAAGGCATGTGGTAGCGTTCCCGCACGTAGTAGAACCGCACGATTGCCATTCATTATTGACAAGCCGAACATATTCCACGGTAACCGAACGCCTGAATCCTCCGGGAGCATTAGTTACAGCAGTATCAGTTGTCCCTACAAAATCATCGACGTCGTTAAAGGTAGCGCTGTTGGCGCTGTTTTCGCTGCCGCCGTCGGTCCCAAAACCGCTTGTGGGTGTCCAGGGCGAAGCCGTATGTTCATCGTACTTCATGAGTTTCACGTGTTCCATCAGTTCTTCTGCGTAAAAAGTCGCGTCGGCAATCGCCTCGGACCTGGACGAACGCCAGGCGACATCAGCCCATACCGTCAAAAGAATAGGAATAGACAACCCCAAAACGACAATTACCGCGATCATTTCAATAATAGTAATACCTTTATTCTGTTTCATCGTATAAATCCTGTGTTGGCCTCAATGGTTATGGTTTTATTCCACCCATGATACCCCAAAGAAACAGTGCCTCCATCCGCCGGTTTCCCCTCCAGGTTAAATTGAAGAGTGCTTATGCCGCCGAACGAAGCCCCGGATAAATCGATGCCTCCATATTGAGCGTCGGCATGAAAATTCATAGTAAGATTTGACCGGGTATAGGGATCGGTAATGGAATTCCAGGTGCCGCTGCCCGGAGATGTTTCTTCCTGAGCGGTATAGGTATCGTTCCCGGGATTAAAAACAATACGCGTATTGGTATGGCGGGAAACCGCTATTTGCTGGACATATCTGATATCGGTGATCATTTTTTTCGCCGCGCTTTCCATTTTCATCCCGTAGAAACTATCGAAACGGGGAATTGCCATCCCGGCAAGGATCCCCACAATAACGATCACCATAATAACTTCGATAAGAGTAAAACCCGCGAAGCGGGAAAAAGAAAAATCCGGGAAGGGCTTATGTGATATGCCGTGGCGTAGCATAATATTATAATAATATGTTAGAAATAAATATCAAGGAAAAAATAAAATCTTAGAAGAAGAATAACACAATTGATTTTTAATTACAAGGTTTTTGTGTTATACTTTTCATGACCTATCCATTTAAACTCCTTTTACGCACGGGTGCGAAATGGCAAAATTACGCAATATCATTGAAAATATCGCCAAGGATTTTCTTGACCAGGCATTAACACAACGCAGCGACATCTGCACATGCCAAACGTGCAAAAATGACATGCTCGCGCACGTCCTCACCAAAATTCCCGCAAAATATGTTACCACGGACCAGGATGCGTTAAATGTCATCATAGAACAAACTAAAGTGGAACACCAGGCTGAATTCGCGCGCGCGACGCTCGAGGCAATAACATTCGTCAATAAAAACCCCAGGCA
>JAQUMS010000061.1 GCA_028717985.1 Candidatus Omnitrophota bacterium | reverse complement strand
GTAATTCCATAACGGAAATAGCCGGGGTATCGTCTATAAAAATCGGAGCTTCGGAAAGTTTCCCTGCCGCCGCGGTCAACCGGGGCCAATCGGACGCAGACAAAAACCCGGTCCTGACTTTATTCGCGTCAACTTTGGCGTGAGAACAAAGCAGTCTCTGCACAAGCTGCTCTTTGGACATTTCAATACTAAAAAACGCCATAGGGATTTTTTCGGTTATTCCGACGTATTCCGCTATGCCTAACGCGAACGCGCTTTTTCCCATTGACGGCCTGCCCGCGACAATAATCAAATCCGACGGCTGAAGGCCCGCGGTCTTAAGATCAAAATCAGTATACCCTGACGGAATACCGGTAACATGCGATTTTTTCTGATACAACCGGTCAATTGTCTCTATTGTATCTTTAACAATCTGTTTAACAGGAACAAAACCTCCGCGGGGTTTTCGGTCCCTGACCTCAAAAATAAGGCGTTCCGCGTTGTCTATTACCTCGTCAATATTGCCTTCAGAATCATGGCATAAATGAATAATTTTGGAAGAATTGGTGATAAGCGTGCGGAGAATGCTTTTTTCTTTGACTATCGCGACGTAGTGTCCGATATTAACGGCGGTAGGCACGGAATTTGCCAATTCCGTAAGGTAACTGCTTCCGCCTATTTCATCCAGCTTGCCGTTTCTTTTTAATTCATCGCTGACGGTAATAAGATCTACGGCCTTATTGACGTCATACAGTCCCAGGATAACGTCGTAAATGATCCTGTGCGATTCTTTATAAAACGAAGCCGGTTCAAGAAACTCAATGGCATGGGGAATGGCGTTCTCATCAATAAGCATTGCCCCCAATACCGCCATTTCAGCTTCTGAATTCTGGGGTGGAATAAGCTCTTTGGTTGTACCAAGCATGAGCGTATGTGCGGATTTAGTTATTTCTCAACAACCCAAACTTTTATTTTTGCCGTAACTTCGGGATGAATCTGCGCGGGAATCTCATAAATACCAACGGTCTTAATCGGTTCCTCAAGCTGAACGCAGTTTTTGTCTATTTCGATATTTTCATCTTTCAGCGCCTTTACCAGTTCAACCACGGTAATACTACCGTACATCTTATCTTTTTCCTTGGTCAAAACAGGTATTGTTAAAGATAACGCTTCAATTTTTGTTTTAAGGGATTCAGCGGCTTTTTTTATTTTCTCCCGCTGCAGATCCATCTGTTGCTTCTTCTGTTCAAGATTCTTTATGTTTCCCGAGGAAGAAACAACCGCGAGGTTATGCGGGAACAGATAGTTCCGCGCGTAGCCGTCTTTAACCTTCAAGGTGCTTCCCGCTTTACCGACATTTTCTATATCTTTAAGTAAAATCACTTCCATAATAACCTCGCTTTTTCTGATTTCAATTAACCATTACAATTTCACATACGGAATCAACGAAATAAAACGGGCACGTTTAATCGCGCGGGCTAACTGGCGCTGATGTTTCGCGCAATTGCCAGTTATCCGGGCGGAAACAATACGGCCCCGTTCTTTCACGAATGATTCAATCGTTTTTAAATCCTTATAATCGATTATTTTATTTTTTTCGGCATTTTTATCCGCGCAAAAACGGCAATATTTCTTTTTCTGCGCGCCGAATTTATTTCTTCTTCCTTTTCTGTCTCTCTTTTCTCTTCTTTCTTCCATTGTTACCTCCGCATCTATGTGGTTAAATGAGTTGTTCTCTTAAAAATGACTTTCTCCATCGGGTAATTTTTCTTCTTCATCCGACATCCAGGCGTTTTCCGCGGTTCCTTCATCCGTTGCCGCGGCAGGAGGCGTTCCTTTCGAAGACGGGCCCTGACCAAGGAATTGGACACGCTCCACCCTGACCTCAATCGTGCTGCGTTTCTGTCCGCTGGCATCTTCCCAAGAGCGGGACTGCAGCCGGCCTTCGATAAACACGGGACTTCCCTTATGTAAATACTGATTGCACGTTTCAGCCTGTTTATCCCACACAACCGCCGTCACAAAACAGGTATCTTCTTTCAATTCCTGGTTCTTATCTTTGAATTTCCTGTTCACCGCGAGACGTAAATTGCTGACCGCCGTTCCCTGAGGGGTATAACGCAATTCAGGGTCTTTTGTCAGATTTCCGATCAAAAATACCTTATTAAAGCTTGCCATATTATTCTCCTTTTCGATTAATCTTCAAGGCGAAGAATCAAAGTGCGGACAATACCTTCGTTAACTCGGTATAAATATCGGACTTTCGTTATGGCATCAGACGGCGCGTCGAAATTAACCAAATAAAACAAACCCTCATCAAATTTTTTTGCTCTCTTGATGGGGAATGCCAGTTTTCTCCGTTCAGCCCATACAACCGCTTGAGTCACGGCCCCGCCGTTCTTTGCGATTGCTTCCGCTATTTGGTGAAAAAGATTTTTTCGTTCCTCTTCCGTGAAATCCGGACGAACGATAATCATTGCTTCATACTTGTTCATACACTGGTTCCTTTCATTTTCAGGGGAAAACCCCTTAGTTTAAATGGAGTCCCCGGAATCATTCCGGAGAACCGGAAGAAGAATTCCTTCCGTTAAACACGTTCATGCATTTTTCCACGCCTTCACTCGCCCACATTTCACAACACGCGCAGGCTTTATCTATAATTCCTTTTAATTCGACACGCTCCTGCCGGTTAAACGCGGCAAGAACATATCGCGCCATATCGGAAACCGGATGGTCCGGACGACCTATACCGACACGTAAACGGTGAAAATCCTGGCTTTGTAAACAATCTATGACCGACCGGACTCCGTTGTGCCCCCCGGCTGACCCGGAAGGACGAACACGCAGCACGCCGAACTCCAGTGAAAAATCATCATAAACAACTAAAAGATCATTCAAAGAAACAGCATATTTCTCACACAGTTGCCGCACGGGTCCGCCGGAAAGATTCATAAAAGTCAGGGGAACAGCCACCATGACATTCCCGGAAAAATTAAGTTTTCCCGATACCGCCGGGACGCCGCGTTCTTTCCGAAGAGTTACGCGATGGGTCTGCGCAAACGCCTTAACGACCGCAGATCCGATATTGTGCCGCGTATTCCGGTACAAAAGACCCGGATTTCCTAACCCGACAATCAGCTTCATACCAGGAATTATTATTTCTTCTCCGATTCTTTTGCCGCAGCTTCTTCAGGAGTTTCTTTCTTTTCCTTTATAACTTCCGGTTCAGTCTTTTCTTCGCCTTCCGCGGGAGCGACCTCTTCTTTCATCGGAGCAGCAACAGACAAAACAATCGCATCCATATCCTGAAGGACTTTAATATTACCGGAGAATGTCAGATCTTTCACGTGTATGGAATCCCCTATTTTAAGATTAGTCACTTCAACCGGAATATTCACGGGAATTTCGGTAGGAAGACACTCGATCTCAATTTCCCATAAGATACGCTCTAAAGAACCTCCCTCCTGCTTTACGCCTGAAGGTTCTCCTTTAACCTCAATCGGAACTTTAACTTTCAGCTTCTTAGTCAGGGAAATTTCCAAAAAGTCAATGTGCCTGATTTCGTCGTTTACCGGATCAAGCTGAGTATCTTTAATCATGCACGGCCTGCCTGTTTCTTTTTCCGCGCCTTTAACTTTTAGGGTAATAATCGCGTTATCAAGCCGCTGTTCATGCAATAAATGTATGAACTCTCTGCGCACAAGTTTTACCGATTCTGATTTTTTCCCTTCGGCATAGATTACGCCGGGAATAAAACCGGTCCGCCGCAGCATTTTTACTTTTGTTTTACCCAGTTCCGCCCTGGGTTCCGCCGTTAAAATTATCTCTTTCATGGTTGCCGCTCCGTTTCATATTACATATGTTTTACTTAATCAAACAAAGAACTCACAGATTCCTCGTGATGGATCCGGCGAATCGCTTCTCCCAACAGGGGCGCAAGCGAAAGCACCTTTATTCTCGGATGCTTCTTGTGGTCTTCAAGAGGAATACTGTCGGTAATAACCAATTCCTGCAAGTCTTTGCATTTCTCCACCCGTTCTATAGCAGGACCGGACAACACTCCATGAGAGATCGCCGCCCGGACGCTTTTAGCCTTATATTTTTTCAACGCACCTACCGCTTCAATAAGAGAACCTCCCGTGGCGATAATATCATCCACGATGATCGCATTCTTACCGTCCACCTCGCCGAGTAAATGCATAGCTTCTGTTTTCTCCGGGGATTCCCTGCGTTTATCTATGATAGCCAACCCCGCTCCTATGCGTTTGGCGTACGCGCGCGCCATTTTAATACTCCCGACATCGGGAGACACCACAACAATATCTTTAAGTTTCAGCCGCGCGAAATAATCATGAAAAACCCCGATCGCGAATAAATGGTCGACGGGAATATCAAAAAATCCCTGAATTTGACCCGCGTGCAAATCAACAGTCAAAATCCTGTTCGCGCCGGCGGTTGTTAAAAGATTAGCCACAAGTTTTGCCGTAATCGGAACGCGTGGCTGGTCTTTTCGATCCTGCCGGGCGTATCCAAAATACGGGATAACCGCGGTAATCCGGGCGCTGGAAGCCCGCTTTAACGCGTCAATAATCACCAGTAATTCCATCAAATTTTCATTCGGGGGGGAACATGTCGGTTGAATAACAAAAACATCTTTACCCCGGACGTTTTCATTGATTTTAACCCGGATTTCTCCTTCGCTGAACCTGCCGACATACGCATCGCATACGGTAAGCTTAAGATACTCACAAATACTTTTCGCGAGTTCCGCGTGAGCTGTCCCGGAGATAATCTTCAAATTATGCATATACGCCACCCCTATGTTTTTATTTCAGTATCCGCGCAGGCACACCCACTGCCACGGCACCCGCGGGAATATTTTTATTTTTTGTGACAACGGACCCGGCTCCCGTTTTAGCGCCTTTCCCTATTTTTACCGGAGCCACCAGAACCGTGTCGGACCCGATAAACGCGTTGTCATCAATTATCGTCGTGTTTTTATCTTTACCGTTATAATTTGCCGTTATAGTACCCGCCCCTATGTTAACATTACTGCCTATGACGGTATCCCCGATATACCCGACATGTTTCGCACGGGTATGCGGCGACAAAGACGAACGGACAATTTCAATAAAGTTACCTACTTTGACTTCATCAGAAAGGCGCGTACCTTCACGCAAATGGCAAAAAGGCCCTACTGAACAAGAACTTCCTATTTTAACATCATTTTCTATAACTGTAAAGGGATAAATTATGGTATCCTGCCCGATCTCAGTCCCGAAATTAATAAACGTGGTCCGGGGATCAACGATCGTTATCCCGTCTTTCATATATTTTTCCAGGACCCTGCTCTGGATAATCGTATATCCCTGAGCAAGCTCCACGCGGGTATTTATTCCAAACGCCTCTTGTGGATCGGATATTTCCAGCCCTTCGACAATTTCACCCCTGGAATATAGAATTTCGACACAATCGGTCAAATAATATTCCTTTTTCTTGTTATTCGGCTTCACGAGCCTCAAAGAATTAAAAAGTTTTTCGGCGTCAAAACACATCACGCCCGTATTGATTTCTTTGATATCCCTCTGATAATCATTAGCATCTTTTTCTTCCACGATACCGCATACCGATGAATATTTATCGCGGATGATCCTGCCATAACCAAAGGGCTTTTTCAGCTTCGCCGTCAAAAGAGTGACAGCCGCGCGGGTGTCGTGATGATGTTTGATTAATTTATCCAGGGTTTCTTTCTGTAAAAGAGGGTTATCTCCGTAAAGAATAATCACGGTACCCTTAAACCCTTTAAGAACAGGCACGGCCTTTTTGACCGCGTCAGCCGTCCCTGATAACGTTTCCTGCAAAACAGTCTTGATGCCGCCTGGCACGATCTTTTTTACTTCTTCGCTTTTATAGCCCAAAACAAGGACATTTTTTTTAATCTTAAGACTGTCGATAAGATCAAAAACATACATAACCATCGGCCTTCCGCAAATCTTATGTAAGACCTTAGGCAAGGATGATTTCATCCGTTCACCTTTTCCCGCCGCCAATATTATCGCCGCTACTTCAGGGGTTTTTGACATACCAATACTTCCTTTTGATTTAAGTTCTCTTTTCTTTTGTTTTTTTCTAAGAGTTCCGACAAAAAACCTCATATTTATTTTGCCCGGTGAGGATTCGGACCTCAACAGTCAGACCCAAATTCTGATGTGCTACCATTACACTACCGGGCAGAAAATTTAAAATACTATTTTCCCGCGCTAAAAAATTTACTCTTCGTCCGCTTCATGCCTGCTTTGAACGGACGGGCCTTTTTTCACTTCCTGTTCATACGCGTCCAAAACTTTTCTCTGCAAAGAATCCCTGAATGTCTGGGTAATAGGATGCGCTATATCTTTATGTTCCGACTGTGCCGACGCTGAAGCCGCTTCCTGACTCACGATTTTGGGAGATTGAGGCAGCTGCCCGCCGCATTGATTGCAATATTTTGCCCTCATTTCGTTTTTAAAATTACATTTCGGACAGGATTGCTTTATTCTCCGGGAGGGCATAGCGATAAACAACCCGGTAGTTCCCTGAATAACTTTAATGTTCCGCACGACAAACGCATTATCAAACGTCACCGTAGCATACGCTTTTAATTTTTTATCCGGAGAATCTTTAAGGAATACTCTTACCTCAGTAATTTCCATAGCATAACCTCCTTGCATGAAGGCGTGGTGCACAACGCATCACACTGTCCGAGTCAGGAAAAACTGCCAATTCCGGTTTTCTTTCTTAATTCTTCTCCCTAATGACATGGCCTCCTTTCTTGAAGAAACCAAACAAAAAACCGCCGGGCCGCTTCCGGACATTAACACCGGCTGCGTTCCGAGTGCGCGAAGTTTTTCTTTAAGCTGAAAAACTTCGGGATATAATGAAAATGTGGGTTCTTCAAGGCTGTTAAATAAACAGCGGGAGAGGCCCTGCTTTTGCTTT
>JAQUMS010000060.1 GCA_028717985.1 Candidatus Omnitrophota bacterium | reverse complement strand
TGTCCGACCACGGGTTCACCTCTTTTCACACCGGCGTTCATCTGAACCGTTGGCTGGCGGATAATAACTATCTTTTTTTAACGGATCATAATACTGAGAGCGGCGGTTTTTTTGAAAATGTCGACTGGGAAAAAACAAAGGCGTACGCAGTGGGATTCGGAGGCATTTTCCTGAATAAAAAAGGCAGGGAGGCGCGCGGGATCGTCAGGGAGGAAGAGTTTCAGCGGCTTAAACAGTCTATAGCAGACGGATTGCGAGGATTGAAAGATCCTTCCACTACCGAAGCCGTGGTCCGTTCCGTTTATGACGGCGAGGAAACATTTAAAGGTAGCCGGAATTCGCACGCGCCGGATTTATATGTGGGATTTAATGCAGGATACCGTGCTTCCTGGCAAACCGCGTTGGGAGCGGTCCCTCCGGTTGTAATGGAGAAAAATCAAAAAAGATGGAACGGGGATCATCTGGTGGATCCCGCTCTTGTCCCGGGAGTGATATTCTCGAATAAAAAAATGATAAGCGGGAGAATACCCGATATCACGGATGTGGCGGTAACGGTATTAGATCTGTTTCCCGGAAAAACATCCGTAAAACTTGACGGAAAGAATCTATTTAAAAATGTCCACGACTAATAGCCGTTTTCCCATAAATCTTTCTATCCAAACGACCTCAATTTGTAATGGGCGCTGTGTATTTTGCCCGAACAAAAGCGATGCTATCCGGCTTCCTCCCGCGGTTATGGAACAATCGGTATTCGCAAAGATTATCGATGAGTGTTCGGCCTATAAAGAGATTGAAAGGATTATTTTGTATCTTAATAATGAACCGTTGACCGATCCGGATATTTTAAACCGTATCCGGTATGCCAAAAGCAGGCTTCCTTGGGCATCGGTTCATTTGGTGAGCAACGGCAGTTTGTTATCCGAGGAGCTTCAGGATGGTATTATTGATTCTTCTCTTGACTGGATCGGTTTCAGCATGCACGGCCTGCGTAAGGAGACATTTGAAAAAGCCATGTGCCTGCCGTTTGAACAGACTATCGGCCGCGTGACCGGTTTTATTGCCAAAGCGGGGAAAAAAAGGAATTTGAGCGATTTTGTTATGATCACTTTTTTGCGCCACCAGTATTTAAGCGAAGAGGAAAAAGATGAAGCGATGCGTTTTTGGCGCGGGCAGGGAATTACCCGCATCAGTTATTTTGACGGTCCGGTCAGCAGGGCGGGCAATGTCGAAGGATTGCCGCGTGTTTCTCATGATTCAATAGCCGGATGTTCATCGATTTGGGCCGATGATATGATACATATCGTGGAAAACGGTGATGTGATTATGTGCTGTATGGATTGGAAACGGGAGATGGTTTTGGGTAATGTCCGGAACCGGACTATTATTGATGTCTGGAATTCAAAAGAATATGAAGCCGCGCGCAGAAAACGGGATGGCCTGGAGTGCGCGGGAAAAAATTTTATCTGTATGAGGTGCGAAGCGGCGGTGCCCGGAGCGGTGGACCGCGGGGATACTTTAAAACCAGATGTGTTTCTGGTTATTGTTCCTCCGTGGGGTGTTGACGCTCCTCCTTTGGGCCTGGCGTATGTTTCCGCCTATTGCCGTTCACAGGGACTGAGAACCGGGGTTTTTGATTTTAACGCGTATCTGTATAACCGAGTTTCCGGTAATTATAAAGATTGGTGGAAAATGGGAAACGCTTCCCTGTGGAGAAGCAAATCTTCGTTTGATTCATTTGCCCGCGAATACACAGAAGCTTTGGAACAGTGCGTTGAGGCGATTATTTCTTCCGGGGCCCCTGTCGCGGGTTTTTCCGTGCTTTCCAATTCCCAGGACAGGATGACGCTGGAAATTATCCGCCGCCTGAAAGAACGCGTTTCATCCCTGAAGGTTATTATCGGAGGGATTTCTGTTTCTATTCCCGAACAGCGGTGCCTCTTTGAGTCTGAAGGAAAGGGATTAATCGATGCTTTTATAATAGGAGAGGGAGAAGAGAGCGCGGTTGAACTAATTCGGGCGTATAAAAAGGGAGGTTCGGTACAGGATATTCCGGGTGTCCTTATTCCGGGGAACTCGAATCATAGCTCCCGCGGTCTCAAGGAAAATATTGATGAATTTCCGTTTCCCACATTTGAGGAATTTGATTTAAGCCTGTATACGTCAGGTAACCCTGGGAATTTGCTTATGGAGTGGTCGCGCGGATGCGTTGGGGCCTGTTCATTCTGCGCTTTTAAATCCGTATCTCCGCGTTACCGCGGGCATTCTCCCGGATACGTGTCCAGGGCATTGGCGTATTATTCCCGCCGGTACGCTGTTTCTCATTGTTCTTTGGTTGATTCTGCCGTGAACGGGGATCCTGCCCGGCTTAAAGATATATGCCGTGCTCTTGCGTCTTCAGGAAACACAATACAATTTTCCGCTTTGGCTATACCGAATGATTCCATGGACCAAGAAATGCTTTTGTGCATGAAGGGTGCGGGATTCATCCGGCTTGAATATGGCATTGAAAGCGGTTCAGACGAGGCTTTGCGTTTGATGAATAAATGTTTTACCTCCCGGTCATCCTCGCGGGCCCTGGAATTGACTCATAACGCGGGCATAACAACGGTTATTTATCTGCTGGTTGGTTTTCCCGGAGAGAATGAACGAAATTTTGACGAAACAAAAAATTTCATCGGGCGCAATGCCGCGTATATCGACCTGGTGAAATCAGTTAATCCGCTCTATCTGATGGCCGGTTCGCCTGTTTATAAAAACCGGGAACGGTATTCAATTGTTCTTCCGGAAGATGAACCGGCAATTCATTGGTCAATTAAGGATGAGAATACGTTTGAGATTCGGCTGGCCAGAGTCAGGGAAATGCGTTCTGTCCTGGATGAATACAAAATCCGTTATTATACTGAAGATAATCAGTTCGAACGCGTAACTTCGGAAGCGCCTGATACGTCCGGATCCGTTTGTACAGACGAGTATGATATCGCGCTGGTCTTGTGTCCCGTGTGGGGAGTTAATATGCCGCCCCTGGGAATATCGTATTTGTACGCGTATCTCAAAGAAAAAGGTTACACCGCCAAGGTTATTGACATTAATATAGAATTGTTTAAAGAATGTTCATATCGTGACGAGGAATTCTGGAATATGCGGAATTACCGCTTGTGGAGCGACCGGGGGAAGTTTGAAGATACAATTCTTCCCCGTCTTGACCGGTACTTGGAATCGTATGCCTGTAAAATTTCCGGGTTGAATACGGGCGTGGTCGGGTTTTCGGTCAACGCGGGAAATCTTCTGTGTACCATTGAATTGGCACGCCGCGTCAAAGAGAAATCCCCGGAGAAAAAAATAATATTCGGAGGACCTCACGCGAGATGGTTTAAGTACGATATTCAGAACCTGGAACAGTATAAAGATGTGTACCGGGGGTTTTATGCCGGTTTGGTCGATTATTTTGTTATCGGGGACGGCGAACATGTTCTGTCTGTTCTCCTCGATGAGATCAAAAAAAATAAAAACCCGGATGTTTTGCCGGGAGTAATCGCCTTTCGGTCAGGGCGTCATATTTCCCTCGGAGAGGAAGAATACATCCCTGATCTTGATTCCCTGCCTTTTCCCGATTTTTCCTGGGCTGATATTGAAGGGTACTCCGACCGAAAACTTCCTGTCCTGATGAGCAGGGGCTGTATACGAAAATGCGTGTATTGTAATGACAGGCTGTTGTATCCGTATTACAGGCGCAGGAGCGCGAAGAATGTTTTTGAAGAACTTAAATTCCGGTATAAACAGACAGGGATTAATAATTTTGAGTTTTTTGATTTGATCTTAAACGGTGATTTGAAAGACCTTGAGAAACTATGCGATATGATTATCCGGGAAAACCTGGATATTGTCTGGGCCGGACAGGCGGGTATCCGCGGCGAGATGAGCCTGGCATTATTGATAAAAATGAAAAAAGCCGGATGCGGCACTATTACATACGGTATTGAAAGTTTTTCAGATCCTGTTTTGCGGTTCATGAATAAACCGTATACATATGCCGATATCGTGAAAGTTCTGAAGGAATCAGCCGCCGCTGAAATTTCCGTAAAGATTAATATTATTACCGGTTTTCCGGGTGAAAGCGAAGAGATGTTCAGGGAAACGTTGGAGAGGATACGGGAATGCCGCCAGTTTATCGAAGGAGTTTCAAGTTTGGCCCCGTGTTTAATCACGCTCGGCTCCGAACTGCAGAAGAATCTGGACGCGTTTGGGATCACCTATCCGGGCGTCAACGGGTATTTTACCTGGTTCAGCAGGGATGGGAATAATTATGAAATGAGGAAAATCCGGGCACAGCGGGTGTTTTCTTTGTGTGAAGAACTTGTTTTGTCGGTTTCGGTTGTTAATTTGTATGATGATGAGAACCCTGTTGTTCCACAGAAGGGCGGGCCTGAAAAAACCGATGTTCTCCTGGTGACAATGCCGCCCTGGGGAGTGCATAATCCTCCGATAGGGCTTGGTTTTCTCACCCAGTACCTGCGGGATAAAGGGATATCAGCCGCCGCATATGATTGTAATATAGATTTTTATAATGCGTCCGTTTTATCGGATAAAATGTTATGGCACGTCGAAAATAAAAATTTCTGGAGCAATGAGAGTACGTTTCAGATTATTCGTGAGCTTTTTGAAAGCGCTATTGAACGGGCTGTAAACCGGATTATTGAAACCAACGCCCGGATCGTCGGATTTTCTGTTGTTGATCCCAAGGAACGTCTTACCGCCGAAGTGATCACACGGGTCAAACGCAGGTCGCCTCAGACCGTGATTGTGCTTGGCGGGCCGGCTTGTTCAACGCCGGAACAGCGTGATTTTATTTTTTCACTTGTCCCTTCGGACGCGGTTGATTATTGGGTGGCGGGAGAAGGAGAGGAAACCCTGCATGAAATTGCGGTTAAAGAAAAAAACGCGCATGTCCCGGAAATGATTCCCGGGGCGGCCCGGCGCGTGAACGGAACGTGGAATTACACGCCGCGAAAACCTAATGATCTTCTTGATTCGATACCGTTTCCCCGGTATGAAACATTTGAATTGAACGCGTATGTTTCAAAAAAATCATTTCTTATGCAATGGTCGCGCGGATGCCTGGGCAGGTGCAGTTTTTGTAAAAATTACCGTTTGGAACAGCCGTACCGTTCCCGTGGAGCAGGCCATATATGCAGGGAGATCGAGTATCTGGTTAAAAATATGGGGATGAGTGAATTTACCGTATGCGACAACCTGATGAATGGGGATATTTCCCAGCTTTCCCTGGTGGCGGGCCATATGGCGAAAAGAGGATTGCCCGTGATATGGTCAGGCCAGATCGCTCCCCGCAGAGAGATGCCCGCTGAACTTTTTAAGGTGATGGCGAAAGCCGGCTGCAGGAAGATACAGATAGGGATCGAAAGCGGGTCAAGGAAAGTTTTAAAATCAATGCGTAAAATATATACCTCGGATATGGGACAAGACGCGCTTCGTATGGCCAAAAAAGCGGGGATGGAGACGGAAATTTTCGTTATCGTCGGATTTCCCGGTGAAGGCGAATCGGATTTTAAAGCTACGAGCGAATTTATCCGGAAAAACGCAGGGTATGTGGATACTATAAAGTCTATTAACACGCTGCATCTGATAGCAGGAACCGATATTTATGAACAACTCGCCCTGTACGGAATTAAGCCTTTACCGTCCAAAGACTGGCATTACTTGTGGGAAACAACCGACGGGAATACATATGCTGTGAGGAAAGAAAGAACCGAACGCCTTCTGGGATTGGCGCGTGGATTGGGGATTAAAGTCATGGAAACAAATATTCTGGAAGGCAAAGAACAGTCAAGCGAGCCTGTTTCTTTAAACGGGGAGGCACTTACAATAACCGGTTTGCGGGAAAAAATCAACAGTATCGCCCGTCTGCCGGATGTCCGGATCCGTTTGCCTGGAAAAAAACTCCGGCGGCGGCCCGTCCGTGCGGCGGCTCTCGTGAGCCTTATGTATGCGGCGGCATTGGCGTACATAACGTATTTTTGGCTGTTCAGGATGCTGAAGAAACGGCATCTTTTGGGAGGAGAATAATGCGTATTCTTATGGTTCATCCTCATGATATTCATTCTTCTTCAGAGCCCTGGACACGGCGGATCAAAAGTATCGCCGCGGAGGTCGTCAGGCAAGGCCACGAGGTAAAGCTGGTGTATTTTCCTTTGTCCCCCGGCGTTAAAAAAACGGTTGCCTCGCCTCACGGATACGAAGAAATTCCTTTGCCGAGGAAACCTTCACCGGGTGTTTTTATTTTCAATACTGTACGCCTGTTGAAACTGGCGAAATGGGCTGATGTGGTGCATTTTCAAAAATGCCATCATTATTCCGCTGTTCCTTCAGTGGCCGCCGCGTTTTTGGCGGGGAAACCACTTCATTATGATTGGGATGACTGGGAGGAAATGATTTGGTATGAATCCTGCGGCAGGAAGATACATTCCCGGTTTATCGGTGTATCATTTAAATTACTGGAAAAAATCCTTCCCGCCGTAGCGGATTCAGTTTCGGTCGCCAGCAGGCATCTTTATTCGCTTGCGGTTTCCCGCGGAGCGCGCGAGGAGCGCATTTATTTCGCGCCTGTAGGAGCCGATGTCTCTGAATTTAATCCTTTAGTTGATAGGACGCGTGTGCGTGAGCAATACGCTGTTTCCGGGCCGCTTGTGCTTTATATAGGACAGCTTCATGGGGCGCAATACATTGATCTTTTTATTCACGCCGCGCATATCCTTGCTCCTTTGTATCCCGACGCGCGTTTCATGATTGTCGGTGAAGGTTTTATGGAAGGTACCCTTAAGCGTCTTGCCGATGAATTAGGTTTATCCGGCCGGGTGATTTTTACGGGTTCAGTCAGGCATGACCTTATTCCTTTTTATATCCGCGCCGCGGATGTATGTGTTGCGCCGTTC
>JAQUMS010000059.1 GCA_028717985.1 Candidatus Omnitrophota bacterium | reverse complement strand
TTTTTCCGTTTATTTTTTTTCTTATAATTTCAAGATCATAGGTGAAATCTTTAAGAGGGACCCGAATGACCGACCGCCCGTTAACCTGGGCGATAATTTCATAATCAAGAAAAGTCGTATCGGCGGTAACGATATTTTCATCCTTCTCGACGAGCGTTTTAATAATGACATCAATCAGTTCATCGGACCCGTTGCCTGTTACAATGTTTTGCGGGCCTACTTTAAGCATCTGCGCAAGTTTCTTCTTAAGGTAAAAACTTTGGCTGTCGGGGTACCTGTTTGTTTCCCGTAAAACCTTTTCCATAGCCGCAACCGCGCGGGGCGATGGGCCGAGAGGATTTTCATTAGAAGCCAGTTTAATGACGGATTTCAATCCCAATTCCCTTTTTGTTTCTTCTATCGGTTTACCCGCCTTGTACGGCGTGACTTTTAAGATGTCTTTCCTGATTAAATTTTTCATTCTTACTCCCCAATCGGATATGAACCGAGTATTTTAAAAAACGTACAGCTGTTTTGAATTTCAGCCAGCGCCTGGGCCGCGTGCTCGTCATTTTTGTGGCCGGACAGGTCAACAAAGAAATAATAATCCCACGGCTTTTTCCTCGATGGGCGGGATTCAATCTTGGTCAGGTTAATACCATGTTTTTTGAATGGTTGAAGCATGTCATACAAAGCCCCCACTTTATCTTTTATCGAAAACGCTATAGAGGTTTTGTCATGCCCGGTACGGGGAACATCTGTTTTCCCGATAACAAAAAAACGGGTTATGTTATGCGGGGAATCTTCTATGTGCACCGCGATAGGCTTCAGTTTGTACATTGCCGCAGCCGGTAATGAGGCGATACACGCGCTGTTTTTTTCTTTTGCCGCCATGCGGGCCGCCGAAGTAGTGCTTGAAACTTCAATTTTTTCCGCGCCGATCAGGTTTTCCTGGAGCCATATTCGGCACTGCCCGAATACCAAAGGATGAGAATATATCCGGTTGATTTTTTCTTTCGGGCAATTAGCCAAAAGATTATGCTGAACATCAAGAATGATTTGTGAACATATTCGTAAATCGGAATCAACAAACATGTCCAGGGTATAGCTTACTGCGCCTTCAATGGAATTCTCGATGGGGACAACCCCGAAATCCGCATTGTTCCGTTCTACTTCAAGAAAGACGTCGGCGATAGTATTGCATGGGATAAATTCAACCTGGGAGCCGAAACGTTTCATGGCCGCCAGATGTGTAAACGTGGCTTCCGGTCCAAGATATGCGATTTTTAGAGCAGAACCCAAGGCCAAGCTCGCCGACATGATTTCCCGGTAAATAGCTTCCAAGGCTGAAGGCCCCAGGGGGCCTTTATTTAAGAGGGCTATTTTCCGAAAAACATCCCGTTCTCTTTCAGGGGAATAACTGCTTTTCCCGGCTTTTCGTTTTACGCCCGCGATACTGATCCCTAGGGATGTCCGCTGGTTAAGTAACGTGACAAGCTTTTTGTCAATTTCGTCTATCCTTAAACGCAGTTTATCAAGGCTCATTGTTTTTTACGCTTTCTGTTTGTACGATTTCAGGAATCGCATCTTTACCTTGAGCATCAGTGGTTTTAACAGGCTCATTGGCCATTTCTTGTTTTTCAACGAGAGCGGCAAAATCCTCGATTTTAGGGAGTTCGCTTAAATCTTTCAACCCAAAATATTCTAAAAACTGACGGGTGGTCGCAAAAACCTGCGGCCTTCCGGGTGCTTCTCTTCTGCCCGCGACCCGGATAAGATTTTTTTGTAAAAGAGTTTTCATAAGACCGTCAATGTTGACTTTTCTCAAAGATTCTATTTCTAACCTGGTAACCGGTTGTTTATACGCGATGATTGCCAATGTTTCAAGCGCTGGAGAAGAAAGACGGTCTGCCCGGGGTTCCTTCGCGAAAAATTTTTTAAGGAACGGCAATAAATTAGGCGCGGTAACCATGCGAAAACCACCGGCGACTTCGGTGATACGCAAACCTCTATTAGTCGTTTCGTACTCGGTTTTCATTTCTTCCAACGCCGTACGTATCTCATCCGCCGACATATGGCTCAGGACTTTTTTTGCCTGCTCAATAAGCAGGGGTTTTTCACTGACAAAAAGCAGTGTTTCAAGAACTGATTTTACCGTGGTATCCGCCATAGTTATGTGGTCTTTCTTTGTGAATAAACCTTATTTAATAACTCTTCGGCAGTGTGCACCGAAGGAGTATGTTCTTTCGCCTTGTGGATCATTGCTTGAGCTTCGGGTTTTTTATATCCTAATTGAGTAAGCACCAACAAAACCTCATTTTCAATATCTGTCGCTCCGTGTTCTTTTTTGGGAGGAAGTTCGTCCTGCAGTAAACCGAATTTGGCGACTTTATGCTGAAGTTTCGCGACGATTTCCTTGGCCCTCTGCTGTCCGATTCCCGGAAGTGACTTAAGAAAAGCGACATCTCCCGCATCAATTGCCCTGGCAATAAGCGATATCGGCTGATTAAGCGCTTTAAGAGCGGCTTTAGGCCCGATACCGGAAACGGTGATGAAAGAAAGAAAAAACTCTTTCTCTATTTCGTTCAGGAAGCCGATCATAACCGGGATGTTTCGGGACGGTTCAACATGCAGATAATGGTAAATTATAAGGTTCGCGAGCCCGTCAGGCGTAATATGGTCGTTTATCCTTTGCTTAACCGTTACCGGTAAAAAAACCTCATAAACAATACCACCGGTATCAATAAGTAAAAAATTTTCTCCCTGTTCAACAACTTTTCCGGCTAATCGAGCAATCATCGGGATCGTAATGAATTTTGGAACAGAAGGCGGCGTTCATCCGCTTTATGCATATGAGTATACGCAATTGCAAGTGCCAATGCGTCTGTAACGTCGTTGTATTTTGGGACAACTCCTAAATTTAAAAGAGATACGACCATCCTCTGAACTTGTGATTTAAGCGCGTGACCCTGCCCCACGATTGATTTTTTTACGCGCGTGGCGGAATATTCAACTAACGGAATATTGGCGCGGGCACAGGCCAGACAAATAATACCCCGCGCCTGCCCGAGTAAAAACGCGGTCGTTGGATGATGATAATGCACAAATATTTTTTCAAGGACCATAACATCCGGTTTCGTATCGGCGATAATCGTACTGATCGTTACGAAAATTTTGAGAAATCTTTGAGGCGCGGGATTTTTTGAAGAGGTTTGGATTATCCCCGCTTTTACCAGTGAATACCCCGTGTCATCCGCGTCTATAACCCCATACCCTGTCCTGGTCAACGCAGGATCAACTCCAAGTATCCGCACCCGGTTATTCTTCCTGCTCATTAGCAATCTGTTCTAAGATTTCATCCGGGATATCAAAATTAGCGTAAACTTCCTGTACATCCTCATGTTCTTCAAGAGCTTCGACTAAATTAAGGACCTGTTTTGCCTCCGAACTTTCGAGTTTAACTTTGGAAGAAGGTTCCATAGTTAATTCCGCGGTTTCCCATTTTATCCCCTTATCCTGCAAAGCCGTTTTTACTTTTTCATAATCCTGCGGCGGGATCATAACTTCAAAATTTTTCGCGTCTGATTGCACGTCTTCCGCTCCCGCGTCAAGAACGATATTCATTAATTCATCTTCTTTAATCGTATTTTTATCGAGAATAATAAGCCCTTTTTTAGAAAAAATCCAGGCAACTGATCCGGATCCGGCGATATTGCCGCCTTTTTTTGACATAATATTCCTGATTTCAGCCGTCGTGCGGTTTTTATTATCAGTAACAGCCTCGATCATGATCGCGACGCCATTAGGACCATACCCTTCATACATCATGGTTTCATATGTAACACCGGGAAGTTCTCCTGTTCCGCGTTTAATGGCCATTTTTACGTTATCGGAAGGCATATTCGCTTCTTTTGCTTTCGCAACGGCCGCGCGAAGGCGGGAATTAGTTTCAAGACTGCCGCCTCCCTCACGTGCGGCAACGGTAATTTCCTTAATTACTTTGGTGAAAACCTGTCCGCGTTTGGCGTCGGCAGCGCCTTTTTTATGTTTAATACTTGACCATTTATTATGACCTGACATCTTTTCCTCCTTAAAATTCACCGGCTACAACCGGTGAATTTTACCTCCTGTGATTAGTTTTGCACAGCAAAACTTCAAGAGATAATTTCAATAATTTTCATTTCAACTACCGCATTCTGTTAATACTAAAACATCTGCGGTCCGTTATTTTTGACTCCCTTTTTTATAGTAAGGTTAGACGGAATAAGCCGGGTTCTGTCGGAAATAAACGTGTATTTCCTTGTGGTCATTCCTCTTAGTTTCCGGGTTTCCCCGGAAATCGTGCGGCCTACCCGGAACTGATATCGGGACGGGCAGTCCCTCGTCCCCTATTCGGCCTTACTCCGCGTAGAGATTGCTCGTTTCACTCCGCCACTATGTGACAGCTCGTCTCTGTAGCTCTCCCGAAGGAATAATTTCCTCGGGACCCTTACGGGTATCCTCCCGCCTGAACATACACGGCGGGGATGGGCATTGCCCATTACGCTGCCCCCTGGAGCCCGGACTTTCCTCTTCCCGTTTTTTGAATTCGGGAAGCAACCACATACCGTCTAACCTTTTATAGCCGATTTAACCGCGCTATTCGCCAATTTATCGGCGAACGTATTTTCTTCTCTCGGTATATGTTGAACTGACACATCGCCCAGCGCGGTCATTAATTCGCGCGCCCGTGCATACAATGTTTTAATGTGCCCGCATTTAACTTTATATTCCCCGTTTATCTGCCTGGATAAAAGCTGGCTGTCGGTTTTAACCATCACTGAATCGGCTTTTAATTTCAAGCATTCTTCCAGCCCGGTAATCAGCGCGGAGTATTCAGCGATATTATTTGTTGCGGTGCCAATATATACGGCTACATTTTTCAGGGTTTCGTTGTTCTTGGAAATTACAACGCCGATGCCGCTCGGCCCCGGATTCCCTTTAGAAGCACCATCTATATAAATGATTAAATTATTCGTTTTCAATGTATAAAATCCTGTTACACGTTCCGCAGGTCACGAGCCGGTCATACATTTGTATGGAATTAATAACTTGATGGGAAACAAGCATGTGGCATCCGGAACAGGAATTTTCTTTTACCGTGGCTATAGCAAGCCCTTCGCGGCCTTTTAATATCCGCTCATATTGGGAAAGTATTTTAGGATCGACGGCAGAAAGGGCCTGTGAGCGCTGTGATTCAAGAGTGGCAAGCACATTGTTAATTTCTTTTATTCTGTCGTCACATTTTTTCTTTTGCTCAGAAAATATCTTTTCTTCCCCCATCAATTTCTTTTTTTCTTCTTCAATATCGATTTTTATTTTATCTATTTGCTCGAAGGATTTGATGATCTTATCCTCCGTGAACGAAGCATCAGCTTTGGTGTCGTTAATCTGCTGAAGCATCGCGTTATATTCTTTATTGGTTTTTAGAGAATAAAGCTGAGTTTGAAGTTTTTTGACATTTTCTTCCTTGGAAGCGAGTTCAAGCTCGAAATCTTTTTTTTGTTTTTGCAAATCAAGAGAATTCTTTTCTAATTGAGCTAATCCCTGCTTTTTTACTTCAAAAGCCGCTTCCAATGCTTTAATTTCCTCGGGTTTCCTCTCTATTTCCAGCTTAAGAAGATAAATCTGGCTATCGATTGATTGCAGCTGGATCAAATTTCCAAGTTGCGTTTTAAGGTCCAATTTTTCTCCCTGTTTTAGTTTTAAAACACCGTTTGCTAAAAAAATGGGCGATAAAGGACTCGAACCTCTGACTTCCACAATGTGAATGTGGCGCTCTAACCAACTGAGCTAATCGCCCCTTGATCTATCATGTCAAATTTTACGAATCCGCTGGTCGTCGGCTCGAAGATTTGGGCCCAGAAGGGATCGGACCTCGCAACCAATCTTCATAGGGGCTCACCGCCCCTTATGACGCCCCACGATTTCATCGTGTGGCTGTCACCCCGTAGTTTATCCAGGAAGCAATTCTTGAGGGAACAATTCTTTTTCCCT
The DNA here is from genome assembly GCA_028717985.1 of Candidatus Omnitrophota bacterium. GTDB lineage: Bacteria > Omnitrophota > Gorgyraeia > Gygaellales > Profunditerraquicolaceae > STD1-16. Next base: position 965 of record JAQUMS010000059.1, on the reverse strand, counting down.
CAAACTCCCTTTTGTTGGTCGTCGGATCGAAGATTTGGGCCCAGAAGGGATCGGACCTCCGACCAAGTGATTATGAGTCACCTGCTCTACCGCTGAGCTATGGGCCCCAAATCACCCAAACCTCTTCCGGGAAATAGTATTAGAACCTATTCCCGCTGAGGAAGTTACCGACTTAAAATCATGATAAATTCAGATAGATATTTTACTATTTTTACCCCTGTTTGGCAAGGAAATTTACAGAAAGAAGGTGTGCCGTTTAATAATCCCTTTCGTTGGCAATACTCATATCGAGAAACGCGCGTAATCTCCTCGAGCGTGAAGGATGGCGGAGTTTTTTCAAAACCTTTGCCTCAATCTGGCGGATACGTTCCCTGGTAACTTTAAAAATATTACCGACTTCTTCCAATGTCCTCGGACAACCGTCTTCAACCCCAAACCTCAGAACAAGGATTTTACGTTCTTTATCGGTCAACGTATTCAATACATTATCCATTTCTTCTTTCAGCATTGACTGGACTGCGGAATTAGCCGGTGACGCGACCCGTTTGTCCTGAATAAAATCGCCGAAGTGAGTGTCTCCTTCATCTCCGATCGGCATCTGCAGAGAGATCGGCTTCTGGGCGAATTTTAAAATCGCTTTGACTTTTTCCTGGGATAATTTCATTTTCTGGGCTATTTCCTCAGGGCGGGGTTCCCTATCATTCTGTTGAAGGAATATCCTTGAAAAGCGGATCATTTTATTGATTGTCTCGGTCATATGAACGGGAATACGGATAGTCCTGGCCTGATCCGCTATGGCGCGGGTAATCGCCTGCCGTATCCACCATGTAGCATACGTGGAAAATTTATACCCGCGCTTATATTCAAATTTTTCAACCGCACGCATAAGACCGATATTCCCTTCCTGGATCAGGTCAAGGAACGATAACCCGCGGTTATTATATTTCTTCGCGATACTTACGAAA